>NZ_CEVIVD010000072.1:11570-16780 GCF_982290655.1 Protofrankia sp. CiP1_Cm_nod3 | reverse complement strand
GCCGCCGGCGGATTCTTCGACCAGACGATTTTCACGGGACGAGTTCCAGCAGGACGAACTTCAGCGATTACTGTCAAGCCCTGATCAGGAGGACCGGTGGACGAGGAGTGGTACGACGACGACGCAGGTCCGGTCGTCCGTCCCTATGCCGTCACCGGCGGCCGGACGCGACCGGCGGCCAATCGCGCGCTGGAGCTGGTGGCTCTGGTGTCGACGACGGAGCACGGGCGTGCGATGGTCCGAACTCTTGATCCAGAACAACGGAACATCGTGCTGCTCTGCCAGAGCATCCAGTCGATCGCGGAAATATCCGCGCAGCTCAGCCTGCCGGTCGGGGTGGCACGTGTTCTCGTCGGCGACATGATCGATGCCGGTCTCGTACGCGTCACCCGCCCAGCCCGACCGAGCGAGCGTCCCGACGTGACGCTGATGGAAAAGGTGCTCGATGGACTACAGACCCTCTAGACCGCACACGGTCGGCAGCCAGGTGACCAACCCGGCACCCAGCCCGGCACCCAGCCCGGTCAAAATCATAATTGCCGGCGGATTCGGCGCCGGAAAGACGACCTTTGTCGGGACGGTCAGTGAGATCCCCCCGCTCACGACCGAAGCCGCACTGACCTCGGCGAGCCTCGGCATCGACGACACCTCCCAGGTCAGCACCAAGACCACGACGACGGTCGCCATGGATTTCGGCCGGATCACGCTGCTCGACAGCGTGATTCTCTACCTGTTCGGCACACCTGGCCAGGACCGTTTCTGGTTCATGTGGGACGAGCTGGTTCTCGGTGCCATCGGCGCCATCGTCCTGGTCGACACCCGCCGGCTCGCCGACTCGTTCCCAGCGGTCGACTACTTCGAGGAGCGGGATATTCCGTTCCTGGTGGCGGTCAACCGGTTCGAGGGCGCCCGGGAATACCGGCTCGACGAGGTCCGCAAAGCGCTCGACGTCGACCCCCGCCGGCCCATCATCTTCTGCGACGCGCGCCGGCGGGAGTCCGTCCGGCAGGCCCTGGTCGCGCTGGTCCGTCACTCCCTCGACGTGGTCACGAGCGAGGAGGCACAACGGGGCCTCCCCAGGGCCGGCAGCCGCGTGGACTAGGCCGTGCCTGATGACGATGTTCGATCTTCTCGGCATCGATGGCATCGCTCTCGCCGCCTACCGGATGTGGCTGCGCCGGAAGGACATGAGCGCCGAGGAGGTGAGCATCGCCCTTGGATGTCCCACGGGCGCCGTCCGGCAGGCCTGCGACAGGCTCGTCGCGCTCTCACTGCTGGTGCCCTCCCGTGAGAGCCCCGACCGGCTGGTCGCCGTCCATCCCGAGATCCCTCTCGAACAGCTGTTCCGACAGCAACACGATCGGCTCATCCGCCAACAGGAGGAACTCATCCGCGCTCATATGCAGGTGAGCGTGCTGGTCGCCGACTACATGCAGGGGCAGGAGCGGCAGCCGGAGCCGGCTGTCGACGCCGTGCGGCTGAAGGGCGTGGAAGCGGTCGCGGACCAGCTGCTCGATCTCGTAGCCCGAGCCAAACGGGAGCTGCTGGTTCTGCACACCCGGCCCTGGCAGTCATCGATCATGACAGCGGAGTGCACCCAGGCGGTGCTACAGGCCCTTGGCCGCGGGGTCGTCGTGCGCGCCATCCAGCCGCGCCCGGCCCCACAGGACGGTGCTCCCGCCGGCTGCGACACCGTCGACGCGGATGGCCTGGAGCTGCGGGTGGCCGACGCCCCGCTGGCGGACATGGCCATGGTCGACCGCGAGACCGCCCTGCTCCTGCTGACATCCGGCCCGGGCGAGGAGCACGGCTGCGCGCTGCTGCTCCGGGAGCCGGCGCTGACAGGCCTGGCCACGATGCTGTTCGACCAGCTCTGGAAGACCGCGCGGCCCCTGGAACGGGCTGGCGAGCTCGGCCAGGCCGGGCTCCGGCACACCGGCCTCGATCACATCGCCTTCGGCCAGGCCACGTTGGGTGACAGCCCTGGCCTCTCCAGCGTTCGCGGCCAGGCCGGCCCGGCCGGCCTGGCCAGCCTGGCCGGCCTGGTCGCTCAGGGCGGCCAGCCCGACCAGGGCGGTGGCCCCTCGCAGACAAAAAAACAACAGATTGACAATTCCGCTCCAAGCGACTCCGAACGCCTCCTGCTGAGGCTGTTGAGCCTCGGAGCCAAGGACGAGGCCGCCGCCCGGCACCTCGGCGTGTCGGTACGAACGGTCCGTCGCATGATCGCCGATCTCATGCGACGGATGGGTGCCCGCAGCCGGTTCCAGGCCGGCATCCTCGCGGCGAAAAAAGACTGGTTATAGCATTTTCGCATCGACTTGGCCACACCATTGGCACCAAGTTGCCACTACACGTTCCTGCCATGCCAACTGCAAGACATGACAGTCCCAATACCTCATGCTTCCGTAGGGAGACGGGCCGGAGCGGCGGCCAGGCCCCAGCCTTCGTGAGGTGACGCCTGCGCGGCGCCCGAGCGGACGAGGCTGGGTGCTGGCCGCCCAACCGACCCGTATACCGAAACCACCGACGACGGCGTCGGGCCACTGACTTGCGCGGGCAGCCTCCGCACCATCGACGCCGACGGTGCGGCATGCTTGCCCGTCCTTTCTTCAAGTTGTCAGGGAGCAGGCGTGTCGATATTCTTCGGCCGGCTTCCGGCGGCCCGGAACAGGGCCGTCGGATGACGCACCGTACTCTCATCGTGGCCCGTATCAGCGCTGACGACGAACCCGCGGTCGCCGATATCTTCCGGGAGTCGGACGACGGGGAGCTGCCTCATCTGCTGGGTGTTGTCCGGCGGGACCTCTTCAGTTTCCACGGACTTTACTTTCATCTGATCGAGGCGGCCGACGACGTGGCGCCCGCCCTGCCCGCCGTACGCGGACACCCGCTGTTCGTCGACGTCAACACGAAACTCGCCAGACACATCACCGCATACGACCCGGACACCTGGCGCAGCCCACGCGACGCGATGGCCCGGAACTTCTATTCATGGGCCGCGGACCGGCCCGCCCGGAAACCGGGTCACCAGGACAAAGGAGAGAACCATGGCGGATCAGTGGACCGCTGACCAACTGCTCGACTTCCTCGTGGAACGTACGGTGCTCGTCGCCGATGAGCGGCCCGGCCATCTTGGCGTCACGTTCGCCGAGGCCGGGGTGGACTCACTGGCCTACCTGCACCTGCAGACCGTCGTTCTCGACACCTTCGGCGTCGAACTGCCGGCGGAACCGCCCGAGGACCACACCTTCGCCGAAATCCTCACCGCCATCAACGGCGCTGTCAGAGCGGACGTCGCATAGACCGGCGGCCGGACCGGCGGATTCACGCCGCATCCGACAGGGATTCATCCCGTATCCGACAGGAATTCACGACCGGACAGCGAGAATCATGCGACCAGGGGGAACGCGCGGCTGCGCCGGCAGCCGTCCGCCCACGCGATGTCCGTCCCCGGCCGGGACCGGGCACGTAGCGACCGCCTGACCGACGCTCCAGGGCCGAGGACGCTCCAGGGCCGAGGAGGCACGTCCGTACAGGCGGAGCCTGCCAGTGGGAGCCCCTGCGGGCTTCCGGCGGGCTCCGGCGGGCTCCGGCGCCGGGAGGCATCCGGCCGAGGGCGTTCAGGAGCCGTCGGACGGACGCAACCGGTCATTTTCAGGTCTTCACCGTCCGATGGCACGCGTGCCCGGACGACGAACCGGTCCGGACATATCGGCAACAGCGCCGCGGGCCGTGTCCCGCGCCGGCCCTGAACCTGACCGCAGACATCCGAACGGAGAAACCCGATGAGTGCTTCCGGCACCTTCCGGATTGTTCTTACGCAGCAGATCGCACCCGGTCGGGAGCGCGAGTTCGAGGAGACCTGGCTGCAGGTCGCCCCGGACGCCGCCAAGCAGCCGGAGAACCTCGGCGCCTGGCTGGTCCGCTCCACGGACGATCCCAGCACCTACTACATATTCGGTGAATGGGCCAACGAGCAGGCGTACCAGGAGTTCCAGCGCAATCCCGAGCACCTGGAGCACCGGAAGCGGCTGCACGCGCTGCGCACCAGCTTCTCCGCGGCCGCCGGGACCGTGGTGGCACACCTGCCCGGAGCCGGCGCGCGCGAGTACGCCGAGCAGGCCGGCTGAGCCAGCGGCGACACCTTTCTCGACCGGAACATCGTCAATCAAACGGAGAGCCATGGCCGGGCACACGGAGAACTCGATCTGGATCGACGCCGACATCGATCTGGTCTGGACGATCACGAACAGTCTCGCGGACTGGCCGGATCTTTTCACCGAGTACGCCTCGGTGGAGATTCTCGAGCACCATGACCAGACCTTCAGATTCCGGCTGACAATGCACCCGGACGCGAACGGGAAGGTCTGGAGCTGGGTCTCGGAACGGACGTTGGACCCGGAGAAGCACCAGGTCCGGGCCCGCCGCGTCGAACCAGGCCCCTTCGAGTTCATGAACATCGAATGGACCTACGAACCGGAGGGCACCGGCACCAGGATGCACTGGACGCAGGACTTCCACATGCGTCCGGACGCGCCGGTCGACGACGAGTGGATGACCAACAACATCAACAACAACACCCGGCGGGAGATGAGCGTCATCCGGGACAAGGTCGAGCTGGCCGCCCGCAGCGCGAAGGCCCTTCCCCAGCAGGTCTGAACCAGCCCCGGCCAGGGCTCGGCGCCCGTTGTGAATTCCGCGCGAATTCCGTGTGACAGCGCCGGGCCCGTCAGGCCCCGGCCCGGACGCCGAGCAGGCGGCTCCGGGCGGTCCACGAGACGTTCGAGGAGACAGCGATGACCCTGACGACCAACAACCTGGAAGTGGCGCCGAAGGTGCTCTCCATCCACGACGTCCCGGCCAACCGCCGCCGCGGCGGCGACATCCGCACGCTGCTGTCCCCCGCGACGGTGGGCGCCAAGTCCGGCTTCCTCGGCACGCTGACGCTGCGGCCCGGCGAGTTCGTCAGCGAACACTGGCACCCGTACTCCGAGGAGTTCCTGTACTGCGTGTCCGGGCAGGTCGTCGCGCGGCTCGACGGCGAGCACACCACGCTCCCCGCCGAGCACGGGGTGCTCATCCCGATCGGCACCCGGCACCGGATCGTCAACGACGGCGACGAGACCGCCTTCCTCGTCTTCCACCTCAGCCCGCTGGCGCCGCGGCCGGACCTCGGCCACGTCGACACCGAACCGCTCCCCCAGCCC
>NZ_CEVIVD010000072.1:0-11294 GCF_982290655.1 Protofrankia sp. CiP1_Cm_nod3 | reverse complement strand
AGCCCTGGCCCAGCCCGCGGCACCCGCCGCGGAACACCCGTGAGAAACACCCCGTGAAGGAGCCGGAAGTGAGAAGGACGGCCATAACCGGCATCGGCGTGGTCGCGCCGGGAGGCACTGTCCGCAAGGAGTTCTGGGACCTGCTGACCGAGGGCCGGACGGCTACCAGGCGTCTGTCGTTCTTCGACCCGACGCAGTTCCGCTCGCAGATCGCCGCCGAATGCGACTTCGACCCGGCCGCGGCGGGCCTGACCCCGCAGGAGATCGCCCGCAACGACCGCTTCGTGCAGTTCGCTCTCGCGGCCGCGACCGAGGCCGTGGCCGACAGCGGTCTGGAGCTCGGCAGGGACGGCGCCGACAGCGCCGACGCCGCCGACGCCGGCGGTCCGGTGGTGGCCGTCAGCATGGGCAGCGCGGTCGGCGCCACCACCCGGCTGGAGGACGAGTACGTCGTCGCCAGCGACAGCGGGCGCGACTGGCTCGTCGATCCCGTCTACGCCTCGTCGTTCCTTTATCACGCTCTGGTTCCAAGCTGTCTGGCCACCGAGGTGGCCTGCCGCTTCTCCGCCCACGGCCCGGCGCACGTGGTCTCCACGGGCTGCACCTCCGGGATCGACGCGGTCGGGTACGGCCACCAGCTCATCGCCGACGGCGAGGCCGACATCGTGATCGCGGGTGCGACGGACGCGCCGCTGTCCCCGATCTCCATCGCCTGCTTCGACGCGATCCGCGCGACGTCGGCCCGCAACGACGACCCCGAGCACGCGTCCCGGCCGTTCGACGCCAGCCGGGACGGGTTCGTCATGGGTGAGGGCTCCGCCGTGCTCATCCTGGAGGAGCTCGAGCACGCCCGGGCCCGGGGCGCGCACGTGTACTGCGAGATCACCGGCTACGCCGCCCGTTCGAACGCCTTCCACATGACCGGCCTGAAGGCCGACGGCCTCGACATGGCCGAAGCGATCTCGGACGCCCTGCGGCAGGGCCGTACCGACCCGACCAGGGTCGGCTACGTCAACGCGCACGGCTCCGGGACCAAGCAGAACGACCGCCACGAGACGGCCGCGTTCAAGAAGTCGCTCGGGCCGCACGCCTACGACGTCCCGGTGAGCTCGATCAAGTCCATGGTCGGCCACTCCCTCGGAGCGATCGGCGCCATCGAGATCGCCGCCTGCGCCCTGGCGATCGAGAACCGGGTGGTCCCGCCCACGGCCAACTGGTCCAGCCGGGACCCCGAGTGCGACCTGGACTACGTGCCGAACATCGCCCGCGAGTACGACGTCGACGTGGCGCTGTCGGTCGGCAGCGGCTTCGGTGGGTTCCAGTCGGCCATCGTGCTCGACCGCGGACGAGGTGACCGGTGAGCGCCACCCGCGCCGGGCTGCGTCCTGTCATCACCGGCATCGGGGCGGTCACCCCCAGCGGCATCGGGACCGAGGAGCACTGGCGTTCCACGCTGCGCGGTGAGCTGCGGGTGGGGCCGATCGCCAGCTTCGACGCCAGCCGGTACGCCACCACGCTCGCCGGTGAGGTGACCGGCTTCGACCCCGCCGACCACATCGGCGGCCGGATCATCCTGCAGACCGACCGGTGGACGTGGCTGGGCATGGCCGCGACCGGGTTCGCGCTGACCGACGCCGCCTATGACCCGGCAGCGCATGACCCGTACGCGACCTCGGTGGTGTTCGGGGCGGGTTCCGGCGGCAACGACTTCGGCCAGCGGGAGCTCCAGCGGCTGTGGAGCCGGGGCCGCCAGGCCGTGAGCGTCTACCAGTCCATCGCCTGGTTCTACGCGGCGACCACCGGCCAGACCTCCATCCAGCACGGCGTCAAGGGGCCGTCCGGGGTCGTGGTCTCCGACGGCGCCGGCGGTCTCGACAGCCTGGCGCAGGCGCGGCGGACCATCAGGCGCGGGACGCCGGTGGTGCTCGCCGGCGGCGCCGAAGCCGGCCTCACCCCCTACGCGCTGACCTGCCAGATCACGGGCGGGCGCCTGTCCACCAGCCGTGAGCCACACGGCGGCTACAAGCCGTTCGACCGCGAGGCGGGCGGCCACGTGCCCGCCGAGGGGGGCGCGACGCTCGTCGTGGAGGACCCGGCGTCCGCGGCGGCCCGCGGCGCGCCGAGGGTGTACGCCGAGATCGCCGGGTACGCGGCGACCCACGACGCCCACCACCACCGCGACCCGTCGCCGGATCCGCGCTGGTACGCCGAGGCCATGCGCCGGGCGCTCGCCGACGCGCGGCTCACCCCGGCCGACGTCGACGTGATCTTCGCGGACGGCGCGGGTTCCCGCGACCTCGACGAGCTCGAGGCGCGCGCGATCCATACCGCCTTCGGCGCGCACGCCGAGCGGGTCCCGGTCACCGCCCCCCAGGGCCTGACCGGGCGGATGTGCGCGGGCGGCTCGGCCCTGGCCGCCGTCAACGCCGTCCTGTCCATCCGGGACGGGGTGATCCCGGCGGTGGGCAACCTCGACGACCCGGCGCCGGAGTACCGCCTCGATCTCGTCCGGGTGCCCCGGGAGACCCCGGTACGGGTCGCCATGGTCAACGCCCGCGGCTACGGCGGCTTCAACAGCTCGCTGATCCTGCGGGCCGTCGACCCCGCGACCACGGACGGAGGAACCCGATGATCAGAGCGACGCTGCGCATGCTCGTCCGTCCCGACCGGGAGCAGGACTTCGTCGACGCCTGGGAGAAGATCGCCTCGGTGGTCCGCCGGACGCCGGGAAACCTGCGCCAGAGCCTCCTGCGCACCGGCCCCCGCGAATTTGTGATCACCAGCGACTGGGACAGCCCGGAAGCATTCCAGAAATTCGAGCGGAGCCCGGAACAGGACATCCTTACCGCACCCCTGCGCGAACTTCGGGAAAGCGCGAGAATGGAAATCTCGGAAATCGTCCTGCATGTCGAGAAAGAAGACCCGGAAATTTCTTCGGAAAGAGCGGAATCCGCTGTCGACAGGCGGGTCGAGGCCAACCGGAGAACGATTCTCGAGCACTTCCGGTCACTGGAGCGCGGGGACGTCGACGCCGCCGTGTCGGCCTTCGCGCCGGACATGGTCAACCACCGGCTCCAGCCGGGCAGCCCCCCGGGGCGTGACGGGCTGGCCCAGACCCTGGCAGTCGTGCTGCGCGCCTTCCCGACCGCGACCTGGACGGTCGAGAGCATCGTCGCGGACACCGAGAACGTCGTGGCGAAACTGGCGGTCGAGGGCGAGGCACAAGACGTGATCATGGGTGTGCGGGCGGCCGGCCAGCGGGTCACCTGGCGGCACATCCACTGGTTCCGCATATCGGACGGCACGGTGGTCGAGCACGACGCCATCCGTGACGACCGCGGCCTGCTGCGCCAACTCGGCGTGGGCACGGGGGGAACGCATTCCGGCGGGCTCGGCGTCAGTCTGCCGGGAGGTACTCGCACGCTCCAGCCGGATACCGGTGACCGCGACCCGGCGTTCACCGCCTGAAACGGGATGCCGGCCCGGGACGACCGTCGCGGGCCGTGTCCCCACACCTGTCACACCCGTAAGGAGCAGTTCGTGCGAGTGCTCTTCACCACTTCTCCGGTCCACGGTCATCTCTTTCCGCTGGTTCCGCTCGCGCACGCGCTGCGGGCGGCCGGCGACGACGTCCTGGTCGCCGCGCCGGCGAACTTCACCGGCGCCATCACCGAGGCCGCGCTGCCGGCGGGGCCGACCGCGCCGTCGGTCGACTTCCTCACGATCATGACCAGGGAGCGGGACGGCCGGCCGGTGCCGCCCGCGACAAACGCCGCGGAACGCAACGAGGGCACCGGCCGGGCCTGGGGACGCCTGACCGCCGCCACCCTGCCGTACACGCTGGAACTGGTGGAGCGCTGGCGCCCGGACGTCATCATCAGCGAACCGACCGAGCACGCGGGCCAGCTCGCCGCCGAGACGCACGGCCTACCCTGGGTCGAACACGGCTGGGGTGTGACGACGATGCCCGAGGCCCGGCCGCCCGCCCGCGACGAGCTCACGCCGGAACTCGCCGGCCTGGGCCTGACGGACCTGCCCGAACCCATGCTGCGCCTGCACCCGTGCCCGCCGAGCCTGCGGCCCGCGGACCCGCCCGGATCCCGCGACCGGCACATCCGCTACGTCCCCTACAGCGGAGCCGCCGCGCTGCCCGAGTGGATCCTCAGGCGGACGGAGCGGCCCCGGGTCACCCTGGCCGTCGGCAGCAGCCTGGTCAGGGCCGCCTTCCGGAACCTCGCGGAAACGCTGGCGGAGGTCGCCGCCGTCCTGCACGGCCTCGGCATCGAGGTCGTGGCCGGCCTGGAGGACCCGATCAGCCCCGGCTGGACGCTGCCGCTGCCGGCCGGCGCCCCCACCGGCCTGCTCCCGCTGCACCTGGTCGCACCCACCAGTGACCTTGTCGTCCACCACGGGCGCTCCGGGGCGACGCTGACCGCGGTGACAGCGGGCCTGCCGCAGCTCGCGCTGCCGCGGTTCGCGGACCAGTTCGACAACGCCGCGCGCATCAGCGCCGCCGGCGCGGGCCGGCAGCTGCTGGGGGAAGGCGTCACGGCCGAGTCGGTGGTCGCGGCCTGCCGCGACCTGCTCGACACCCCCTCGTACCGGGACAGGGCGGCGGCGCTCTCCGCCGAGAACGCCGCCCAGCCGACGCCCACCGACGTCGTCGCGGTCATCCACGACCTCACCGCCGCCCTGGTCTGACCAAACGGGAGCAGCTTTCATCATGGAGACAGATTTCTGCGTCATCGGCGCCGGCCCAGCCGGGCTCAGCCTGTCGCTGCTGCTGGTGCGATCCGGCGCCCGGGTTGTCCTCGTCGAACGGGCGACGTCGTTCGACCGCGAGTACCGCGGCGAGATCCTCCAGCCCGGAGGCGCGCTGATACTGGACCAGCTGGGTGTTCTCGACGGCGCCCGCAAACGGGGCCACTACGAGTGCTCGCGCTTCCGTATCGTCTCCGGCGGACGCCCCCTGTTCCAGGCCGAGTACGACCAGATCGAACCGCCGTACAACCACTTCCTCAGCATCCCGCAGCCGAACGTCCTGGAAGAGCTCTTCGACGCCTGCAAACAGTACGACCGCTTCGAGTATCTCGACGGCCGGTCACCGAGCGGGCTGCTCCTGGACGGCGAGCGCGTCGTCGGCGTCACCCTGCCGGACGGCGACACCGAACAGCGGATCGACGCCCGGTGCGTGATAGCCGCGGACGGGCGGCACTCGAGGACCCGGCGGCTGGCCGACATCACATTCACCAAGATCGACACCTTCGACTACGACATGGTGTGGTTCAAACTGCCCGCCCCGCAACGGCACGGCCCCGAGGTGACGGTCTTCCAGGGCGACGGCAACCCGATCATCGTCTACGACGCCTACCCCGACAGCCTCCAGCTGGGCTGGACGCTCCCGCGGCGCAGCTACCGGTCGCTGGCCCAGCACGGGATCGAGCACATCAAGGAACAGATCCGCCAGTCCGTTCCCCGCTACGCCGACCTGATCACCAAGTACATCAACGTGCCCGGTGACCTCGCGGTGCTGGACGTGTTCGCCGGTTTCGCCGACACCTGGGCCCGGGACGGCCTGCTGCTCATCGGGGACGCCGCGCACACGCACGGCCCCATCGGCGGCCAGGGGATCAACCTCGCGATCCAGGACGCGGCACTCGCGCATCCGATCCTCGTCTCGGCGCTGGCCGCCGGCAGCTTCGACCGCGACACGCTCGGCCAGTTCGAGCAACAGCGGCGGCCGGTCGTGGAAACGGTCACGCAGATGCAGGCCAGGCAGGCCAAACTGCTGTTCGCCCGCCCCGGTAACCCCCCGCCCGACCTGTCCGCCGAACACGGCGGCCCCGGTGGGCACGGCGGGAACGGGCACGGGCACGGCGGCCCTCCGGCCGGCCCGCCCACTGAACACAGCGGCCCCTCAGCCGGCCCCCCAACCGGCCCGGCCGCCGGACACGGCGGGCCGCCGGCCGCCCCGGACACCGGACGCGGTGGCCCCCCGACCGGCCCAGGTGCCGGCGGCAGGCCCGGGCCCGGCGGCCCGCCTGCCGGCGGTGGCCCCGGCCGCGGCGGCCCGCCGCTCGTCGTCAACGCGTCCCCGGTGGCCTTCGGCACCCAGCGTGTCTCAGCCCGCACCGACCTCTTCGTCGACTGATCTCCTCGTCGACGGCATACACGTCATCCGGTAATTTCCCCCAGCAACCGGTCTCGTTCATCAAAAAACTGAAAACCAGATTCCTGGACAGATGCGGTGACCGTTCTTGCGTCGAGACGGTCACCGCATCTGTCAGCATCATTCCGTGTGCGGCACTATGATCACGGTCGACTGGTCGTGGTTGAAGGAAAGGCTGGCGCAGGGCCGGCCCACGGCCCACGGCTGGCCGAAGCCGCTGTCGTCGATCCGCCAGGACTGTAGGCCGTAGGAATCCAACTTCTGCCGGACTATACTGATGATCTCGCTGCGGGGGCGGCAGTGATCCGCCCGTACCGCGGTCACCACGTCATTCTGGAAAGCGGCGAAGCTGCGCGCGGAATCAGACACTCCCATGAACGGCCGCAGCCCCAGCGTGCGGCAGGCGTTTTTCGACGGAAACACCGCGACAGCCCCACCCGAGGTAAGGCAGGCGACGATTTCTGACGGTGCTTTCATTCCGGTGGACCGCCACACCTGCCGGCAGGATTCTACTGGGTCCGTCACCCCGCCGCCGACAATGTCCGTGTCACCGTGAAGACTCACCGTCTTATAACATGACACCGTCATAGCCTGGGTCGCCACATCACCAGGAAGCAGTCCTCGGCCGGCGGCCGTCCCAAGAACAGCCACCACGGCCACAGCCGGAACGACTATCAGCTTTCGCCGCCACCACGGCCTCCGGGCCGGCTCGGAAGTCGCCGCGACGTGGCGTTCGAGCAGTTCCTGGCGCTGTGCCAGCCGCTCCGCCGGGATGGCCCGTTGCGGCGGAAGCCACGGAAAATCCAGATCGGACATGTCACGCCCCTTCCCGACCGTGTCGGCCTGTGACCGGTGTCGCCGTGTCAACGGATTCCTGGAACGCGCCCGTCCCCGCGGCCCGGGTCTTCGCGAGCCGGGCGCGGGCACGGGCCAGCCGCGACCGGACCGTTCCCACCGGAACGCCCAGAGCGACCGCGGCTTCTGCATAACTCAGACCGGCCATCGCCACCAGGGCGACGACATCCCGCTCACCACGGTTCAGGACCGCGAGCTCACGCAGAATGTCCTGCATCCGTTGCTCGTCGTCGAGCCGTGCCACCACCTCGTCGGCGGGATCGGGCTCCACATCCGGGGGCGGCAGTCGGTACAGCGCCGCGTCGTAACGACGAGTGGCCCGCGTCTGGTTGCGCACCACGTTCGTCGCCACCCCGAGCAGCCACGGGCGCAACGAGCCGGAGAGAGCAACCGCGTCGGCCCGCCGCCGCCACGCCTCCAGGAAGACCACGGACGTCGCGTCCTCCGCACCGCTCCACGAACCGAGCCGGCGGAAGCAGTAGGTGTAGACGGCGCTGGAGTGCGCGCGGAACAAAAGCCCGAACGCCGTCCCGTCCCCGGACCGGGCCCGCGCAAGCAGCTCACCGTCATCAGCCGGCTCAGGCGTCATCGATCGCTCTCATACCTCGTAATGTCCGCACGAGCCCGTCAGGTTCCCAGCGAACCACCACCTCCAGGACGGAAGCTTCGGCGACTCGCGGGGCTGTGGAGAGGCCCACGACCGTTGCCAGGGACGGGGAGCGGAGTGGACATCGGACGATCAATGAGCCACAATTGTGGCCATGACGATCGAGTCTCTCCGTATGGTCCGTGACCACCTGTCCGAGTTCGTTGATCGGGTCGAACACCAGCACGAACGGATCGTGCTGACCCGTAACGGCCACGCCGCCGCCGTGCTGATCAGCCCCGAAGACCTCGCCCAACTGGAAGAGACCATCGACGTCCTGCGCGACTCACAGGCACTGGCCGACATCCGCGAGGCCGACCGGGCCTACGCCAGCGGCGACGTCCTGCGCGGCACAGCGGCCGTACGCGACCTGCTCAGGTGAACGGCGACGACTACGAGCTCGTCCTCACCCCACCAGCCCGACGCGCGTTTACCGACCAACTGCCCGAAGCCGTCGCGACCGCGGCCGTGGAGTTTCTCACCACCGCTCTGGTCGAAGCTCCACGCAGAGCAGGCAAACCCCTGCGCTTCGATCTCGAAGGAATATGGGCGGCCCGCCGAGGCACCTATCGCATCCTCTATCGGATCAATGACGACAAGCACGACGTCGTCGTCCTCCGCCTCGAGCACCGCCGGGATGCCTACCGACCGCTGTGACCCGCTACCGATTTTCTTCGCCCATGGCGAACCGCCCACGGCAGGAGGGGGCGGATGGGCATCTTTGCACTCGCGGCTCATGAAGATACGCAGCCATCGTGACGACGCTCCGCTGTGGTGGACACACGAGGACAACCGCCAGATCAGTTTCACGTCCGTTCGTCCACGCGAGGTGTTCGAGAACTACGACGCGGGTTTCGCCCTTGGGCTGGCGTGTCCCGGCATGATCGCGGGAACCGCTACCGATCCTGATACCGGGATCGTCTTTCTCCGCTTGTCACACGCACGGTCCCGATTGTGGGCCTCCTTCGCGGACGACCCGGAGGACCAGGGATACGAAGTCCTCCAGTGCGGGCCACGCCGGTTGTGGGAGGAGCTGGAGGCCGCCTACCAGTGGTGGATCAAGGCTGGTAGGCCGAGGTTCCACCGCTTCGGCATGACCGTCACCCCACACGGCCAGGAAGCCTGGCTCGGCACCCCGGGCCACATCGTCTCGCCCGTCCAGCGGCCGGCCGCCTGGAACTGAGCAAACCTGACCTGGGCGGACCTGGACAGGCTCTCAGTCGGCTCCCAGGCTCGCATCAGGTCAGCGTCAGGCTGAAACCCCACTATCAGGTCCCATGACGGTGGCTCCCGACCTTCGACAGCAGCCCGGACCGACGGCGAGGATCCGGCCATGACCACGACCGTTCCCGAGCGGGCGGGCATTCCGCCCGCCCCGGCCGCGGCACCCGGCCGCCCCGGCGCCGGTTCCCGGGCGGGGGGCCGGTGGGCGCGAAGCCTCCTGCGCGGCCGGGAGAGCGATCCGGCATGGGTGCGTCCCGCGCTGCTCGCCCTGCTGGCCGGGACGGCCGTGCTCTACATCTGGGGGCTCGGCGCCTCCGGCTGGGCGAACAGTTTCTACAGCGCCGCCGTCCAGGCAGGGTCGTCGAACCTGACGGCGTTCTTCTTCGGCTCCTCGGACGCCGCGAACTTCATCACCGTGGACAAGCCACCGGCATCACTGTGGGTGATGGACATCTCGGTGCGTATCTTCGGGCTGAGCTCGTGGAGCGTGCTCGTCCCGCAGGCGCTGGAAGGTGTCGCCGCCGTCGGGGTGCTGTACGTGACCGTCCGGCGCTGGTTCTCCCCGGCCGCGGCGCTGCTGTCCGCGGCCGTGTTCGCGCTGACACCGGCCGCGGTGCTGATGTTCCGGTTCAACAACCCCGACGCGCTGCTCGTCCTGCTGCTGCTCCTCGGCGCCTACGCGACCGTCCGGGCGGCGGAGACGGGCAGCGCCAGATGGCTGGTCTGGGCGGGGGTCTTCGTCGGGTTCGGCTTCCTCGCGAAGATGATGCAGGCGTTCCTGGTCGTGCCGGTCTTCGCGGCCACCTACCTGCTGGCCGCGCCGATATCGCTGCGGCGCAGGATCGGTCGGCTGTTGCTGTCCGGGGTGGCGATGTTCGTCGCCGCCGGCTGGTGGGTGGCGGCCGTGGAGCTGTGGCCGAAGGGCTCCCGGCCCTACGTCGGCGGCTCGCAGAACAACAGCATCCTCAACCTCATCTTCGGCTACAACGGCTTCGGACGGCTCAACGGCAACGAGGCCGGCAGCGTCGGCGGAGGCGGCGGCACCGGCGGCCGCTGGGGGGAGACCGGCCTGACCAGGATGTTCAACACGGAGATGGGCGGGCAGATCTCCTGGCTCATCCCCGCGGCACTGATCATCATGGTGGCCGTGATCGCGATGCGCGGGCGCGCCCCACGCACCGACCGGACCAGGGCCGCGCTGCTGCTCTGGGGCGGCTGGCTGGTCGTCACCGGCGTCACCCTGAGCCTCGCCAAAGGGATCATCCACCCCTACTACACGATCGCGCTCGCGCCGGCGGCCGCGGCCGTCGTCGGCATCGGCGGCGTCCACCTGTGGCGCGAACGCGACCGGCTCGGGTCCTGCCTGGTCCTGGCGGCCGCGGTCACCGCCACGACGGCGTGGTCGTACGTCCTGCTGCACCGGACGCCCGACTGGCAGCCGTGGCTGCGAGCGCTCGTGATCGCTGTCGGTGCCGTGGCGATCGTCACGCTGATCCTCACGCTGGTGCTTCCCGCGCGTCCGGCACGTCGCGCCGCGACGGTGCTGGCCGCCGCCGGCATCCTGGTGACGCTGATCGGGCCCGCGGCCTACGCGGCCGAGACGGCCGCCACCCCCCACACCGGCGCCCTCCCGTCGGCGGGGCCCACCAGCGGCTTCGGCGGCGGCCCTCGCGGCGGAGGTTTCGGCGGGGGAGGCTTCGGTGGCGGCGTCCGGATGAACGGTCCGGGCGGGGGCGTCCCGCAGGGGATGCCACCAGGCGGCACAACAGGCCAGGGCGGCACGACGGGAGGCCAGGGCGGCACGACGGGCCAGGGGGGTGCGACGGGCCTGGGTGGCGGCTTCGGCCAGCAGGGTGCGGCGATGTTCGGCCGGGGCAGAGGCCTCGGGGGCCTGCTCGACGCCGGGACGCCGAACGCCGAACTGGTGACCGCGCTCACCCAGAACGCCGAGCGCTACACCTGGGTCGCGGCCACCATCGGATCCAACTCCGCCGCCGGCGTCCAGCTCGCCACCCGTGCACCGGTGATGGCCATCGGCGGCTTCAACGGGACCGACCCGGCCCCCTCGCTGGCCCAGTTCCAGGAGTACGTCGAAGCCGGAAAGATCCATTACTTCCTCGCCGGCGGTGGCATGGGCCGCGGTGGCGGCTCCGGCGGCACCGCCAGCGCGATCACCACATGGGTCCGGCAGACCTTCACCACGACCACGATCGGCGGCACGACCGTCTACGACCTGACCAGGCCAGCCGCATAAAGTAATCACCGCACAGCATCTCCGGAACAGGACCGGGGCACGGGCCTCCCGGCGACGCGAAAAGCGCTTTTCGCGTCGCCGGGAGGCCTTCTTCCATTTTTCAGCTTCTTTCCACTTTTCAGCTGCCAGTTTTCAGCTGCCGGCTT
>NZ_CEVIVD010000071.1:21678-25828 GCF_982290655.1 Protofrankia sp. CiP1_Cm_nod3 | reverse complement strand
GGTGGGAGTGCGGCGAGGACCGCGGCCGGCACCGGCGCGGCCGGCGCGGCCGGGACGGCAGGTGCGGCCGGTTTCGGCACGCCCGAAGCGGCCGGCGCACCCGCCGCGCCCACGGCCGCGGCCAGGGGCGTCGGCGTGCCGGATGCCGCTGGGAGCGTTGGTGCCGCCTCGCCGGTCACGGAAGGCCGCGGCCGTGGATGGTCGCTGGTCGGCGATGCCGTACCGGCGGCCAGCTCCGTCAGATCGGACTTGGCCGGGTTGCACGCGGTGAGCCCGCCGGCCAGGAGAACAGCAGCGGAAAGCGCGAGAGCCACCGGTAGCCGGCCGGTGACCAGGCGGAGTGCGGTCCCGTCCCTCTCAGAACGGCCGGCCGTGCCAGCCGTGCCGGCCGTCCGGCGGCGGGGCGGAAGAGCTGCGTCTGTTACTGACGATCGTGCTGGAACACTCCACCGTGAGCCATTTCTGGGCGTCATTGGCCCTGCTGCTCCTTCCACAGGTTCCGATCTTCATGAACCCCCCCTAGAAGGACAAAGCGGAGTATAGAGCCGACTTCGGTGCTTTCGGTCGTGGGTCTGGCGCACGTTGGCATACCGCGGGCCCGCCGCGGCCCCACGCGCCGCCCCGGCACGGTCTCGGCACGCTGTCACAGCCGTCGTCGCCGGTCCGGCGCCACGTCCGATACCACGTCCGGGGTGACCTCCCGGACACGGACCGGTTGGTGCAAGACTTGCCCACATGCCGAACAGACCCCGAACCCGTACAACCCGGATCGTCGTGGCGGGGGCTGGGCTACTGTTTGTCACCGGTGCCACCGCCTGTGGCTCCGGCGGCGGGACACCGGCACCCGCGACGCCGTCGCCGGCCGCCGCCCCGCTCGGCGCGGAGGCCGGCGCCAGGGCGCAGACCGGCAGCGACGCTTCCTCCCCACGTCCGCCGGCCGGCCCCGGCGGCCAGTTGAGCCCGGCGCCCGGATCACCACCGCTGTGTACCGAGGCGGGCCTGCGGGTGGCCGCGGGTGCGTCCGCGGGTGCTCCGTCCGGGGAGCGCCAGGGGTTCGTCGTCGTTCTCACCAGTTCCTCAGACCAGCCGTGTTCGCTGATCGGCTATCCGTCCGTGGCCGCCACGGACGACAACGGGCGGCAGGAACGGCCGGCGGCCCGCTCCGAGGGCGGCAACCTGTTCCGGGTGGGCCCGCCCGAGACGGTGGTCCTCCAGCCGCGGGGCACCGCGTCGTTCGGTGTCGAGTGGACGGCCGTACGGTCCGGCGACGAATCCGCCTGCCTGCCCTACGAGCAGTTCGTGGTCATTCCGCCGCACCAGACCCGGGTCCAGGTGGTGGAGCGGCAGACAACCATCTGCGACGCGTTCCAGGTGCACCCTGTCGTGGCCGGAACGGCCGGCACACGGCCCCGGTAGCCGGAATTCGCACCTGTCGACACGGCCAGCCAGCCCAACCGGTGCTGGCGAACGCGTGAATCCTGGGTGAACTCGGGGCGGTACGGCGGTAGGCCGTCTGGCGCTATGACGGTGTTGTAGAGCTCTGGCGGTGCCAGAGCTCTACAACACCACCCCGTTCGTCAGGCCGTGGTTTTTCGTGCCACAATTTTGTTACACGACGGTTTCGTCATGCCATGGTGTCCTCCTCTTACGAGGACGCCCGTGCACCCGAGATAGCCCGTAGCCGGGGCACCGCACACAGCTGTTGCGGGTTCCATCCGAGCTCTGAATACACGTCGTTGTCCTGCCAGCGGGCCAACGCTTCCCGGTCGAGAGCCGCCAGGGATTCCGGCAGTGCGTTCAGGTGGTGCCACTGCAGACGGCTTGCCCGGGGGTCTGCGCCCGGTGTGGGTATCCCGCTCCAGTGGGTCAGCCGGAAGAACAGCCCCAGCCGTTCACCGCCGCCGATGAACCGATGATGGGCTACATGCGCGAGCCACACATGGGTCGCCATTGTCATCACCGACAGGGTCTCGTCGGCTATCCGCAGCACGGCCTCGATCGCGGGTTCCCCACTGCCAAGTTCGGACCACGGTAACTGCCATGGTGAATCCGACTCGGCGCCACGACAGAGCAGCACCGATCCGTCCACGCGCCACATCAGCACATGAACGTCGACCGGCAACCCCGTGCCCGGGCCGGCATTGTCGACCATCACCACTCCCACCCTCGGCGGGTGTCGCCAGCAGTGGCACCAGGCCACGGATGTGCCCACACCCTGTTCCAGAGGAGCCGCCCCGCGACCGCCCTGCCATCTCCTTGCAGCCGGCTGGCCATCCCGCCGGCACAGTCGTCCGTCCGTCCGTCCCGAAGGCCGACGATCATCCGCTGTCCGGATTCACTTCCCGCAGCGGGGAGGCATTCCGCGCCTGAGCCGGTGATTCGGAAAAATGACGGCGTATGCCTCATTGGCATGTCCGTGAACCGCTCTGTCGACCGGCACCCGATCACATTGCCGTGCTGCCGGTGGTGAACCGCCGTGACTCCGGATCGTCGGATGACCATGACGACGGGCACTGTTCCGGTGATCGGTGACGGCGTCATCGGCGTCGTCGAACACCGGGTGTGTCCGTGGGTTGTCATCACGGCCTCCCGGAACCCCTGCGTGCGTGACATCAGCATGGCTGCCTGCACATCATGGCGTTCGTTGCGTGCAAATGCAAGACACGGGTGCACGTGCAGAAGGTGTCGGAACCGGTGAGGTCGTGAAGATCGGGTGTCATACTCTTGTGCTCAGACGATGGTGAAGGGGGTGGGTTGTGACGGCGCTTGAGTCCGGTGGGGGGCCCACCGTGCGCCGGATTCTCCTCGGCTCCCTGTTGCGGCGGCTACGTGAGGAGAAGGGCATCAGCCGCGAGGAGGCCGGGTATAGTATCCGGGGCTCCGAATCCAAGATCAGTCGCCTGGAGCTGGGGCGGGTCAGCTTCAAGGAACGGGACGTAGCCGATCTGCTCACCCTCTATGACGTCACGGACGACGCCGAGAGAGCGCCGCTGATGGAGCTGGTCCGGGAAGCCAACACACCGGGCTGGTGGCAGAATTTCACCGACGTCCTCCCGAGCTGGTTTCAGTCGTATCTGGGCCTGGAAGAGGCCGCGACTCTGATCCGGACCTACGAGGTCCAGTTCATCCCGGGCCTGCTCCAGACCGAGGACTACGCGCGCGCTGTCATCACACTCGGCAACAGCGGTGCCCGGCCCCAGGACATCGAGCGCCGGATCAGCGTGCGGATGAACCGCCAGAAACTGCTCGCCAGACCATCGCACCCCAGATTGTGGGTTGTGATCGACGAGGCCGCGCTGCGGCGTCCACTTGGCGGCCCCGCGGTGATGCGCGCTCAACTGGAACATCTGATCGAGCTTGCGAGCCGGCCCAATCTCAGCCTGCAGATCATGCCTTTCCGCTTCGGCGGACACGCGGCCGAGGGCGGCGCCTTCTCCATCCTGCGTTTCCCCGAAGCGGACCTGCCGGACATCGTCTACATCGAACAGCTCGCCGGCGCGGTCTACCTGGACAAGCGGGAGGACGTGGACCGCTACATGGAGGCGATGGACCGTCTCTGCGTCGACAGTGTGCCTCCCGCCGCCAGCATCGAGGTACTGAACAGGATCATAAGGGAGAGCTCTGCTTGAGAGGGCCCGTACCGGGCGGGCTGAAGCAGGCAGGCTGCCTCAGCCTCCGCGCACACGGGCCCGGGCCCCGGCGGACCAGCGCTACCGCAGGAATTCGTCGAAGTCGCCGTCCCTGGCTCCGAGGATGAGCGCCTCGATCTCGGCCTGGGTGTAGATCAGAGCTGGGCCGTTCGGGTCCCTGGAGTTACGGACCGCGATGGTCTCCGGCGACAGCCTTGCCAGTTCGACGCAGTTTCCCTGGGAGTTGCTGCGCCGGCTTTTCTTCCAGGTGACCTCTGGTAACGCGGTTGTGGAAATCCCGTTGTAGATCTCGGGCAAGTCGGCCTCCTTCGTGTGACAGGAACGAAACAATATGATCATGAATTCCGGCGTCCAGGATGCCGCCCGAATCCGGGGTCCGGAAGCGGGTCTGGAAGGCTCGGTTCCTACGGGGCCGTTGCCGGGAGCCGGTCTCGGACGCCCGGTAGGTATCTCGGGCCCGACCGCGGGGCCATAGTGATCGTGGCATGGAATGCGGCCCG
>NZ_CEVIVD010000071.1:11935-21274 GCF_982290655.1 Protofrankia sp. CiP1_Cm_nod3 | reverse complement strand
AGCCCTGCGTGGACCACGTTCCCTCCCCGCCTGCCGATGAGCAACTGGACGGTCAATCATCAGCGCGTGCATATGCACGTACTTCGTGGGAAGGATACAGCACGGTCATTCGCACGTGCATATGCGAGACCGGCCCCAGGGTGTGGTTACTGGCCGTGCGCTTCGGCCGACTTGCCGGCCGGCATCTCCCCGTCCGCTCCGGATGCGCCGAGGTGGACGAAAAACAAGATCGTTATTGCTGTTCGGGTGGTGGCCGTTTTCCGATCACCGTTATCACGAAGCGTATCGGTTGACGCCGAGCGCTCCCCCCCGTCGTTCGGGCGTGGACGTCTGGAGCGTCGAGCTCGGGGTGTGGGGGCTGGAGCGTGGAGGGCTGCCCGGGATGTGGCGGTTTTTGCTGGCCGCATGCGTTGCACATGGTCCCGGTGCGCTAGTATTCTTACTATCTGTAATTTTGTTAATTCTCGTCGTTATCGCCGCGTACGGTTCGTCCGCTGCGGGGCACCACCGCTTGGCCAACCTGGGGGACGGTCATGGTGCTGGGACGGGTTGAGCGGCTCGTCGAGCGGGTCGCGGTGGTTGAGCAGGTCGCGGCCGAAGTCAGCCTGCGTACGTTGCGCAATCAGTGGGACGAGGTTGGGCAGCAGCTTCTCGACCTGCTAAGAACCCCCGAGCTGCTGCGGATCACCGAACTGGACCGCCGGCTCGCCGGTTTCGACATCGCCGCCTTCCGTTCCGCCAGCACACGTGTCGAGCGGGACCGACGTGTCGAGGAGCTCGTCGCCGTCCACGACGGTGCCAACCGCCGGCTGTGGGAGGCCGAACGGGCCCGTGACAGCTGCCGGTCGGCCGCCAGCGACGCGGCCACCGCCCTCGCGGCGGTCGAGCGGGCACGTTCTGATCTTGCTGAGGCCATCCGGTTACGCGCCGAGGTCCAGCGGTTGGAAGCCAGAGCCGCTCACACCGCCTCCATGGTGCTTTTCGCCGAGAGACGGTTACGGGATGCTCGCAGACAGCGAGACAGGCTTGCCAACGACTGGCGGAGTGACCGGTTCGGCAACCGCAACGAGCGATCGCGTCTTGGGGGCCTCGTGTCGCGACGGCAGAGCGAGTTCGGCGCAGCCGTGGCGGCAGCCGCCGAGGCGGACCGTCGGCTCTGTCAGCACCGCGCGCGTGTCGAGCCGCTGATCACCGCTCACGAACGGGCCGCCGCGTCGGTGACTGCCGAGGAGATCGCCCGTCGGGACGCCGCCGCGGGCCGGGCGTGGTCGGCGCTTGCGGAGGCGAACCGGGTCTGCCGTGCCATCGCCGAGGAAATCGATCATTGTGAGGCTGCCCTGGCCGAGGTGGCCCGACAGCCAGGCGCGACCGACGAGGACCGGCAAACGGTCGAGGACGCGGAACGCGATGGCTGTTCGGCGCTCATCCGTGAGCGGGAACGCCTGGTGGAGCTCGTGGCCCCGCTGCTCGCCCGCCGCAGGGATCTGGAGCGGCGCTACGAGCAACTGTTCGCCGACGCGGCGGGATATCCGTCGGAGGAAGCCTGCTGACCGGCCGACGAGCTGGCGCGGACCGGCGGGAGGATAGAGACGGCCAGGAAGAGAACGCGGGATACAAGCCAGAGGTATCCGAGAAAGAACGTCAGGGCGCGCCGACGGGCCTGCCCACCGTACCGCTGGCCAGGACCTGGCGTCGCGTCAGCCGGGGAGGAGAGTTCCGCATGACCCGCGCCGGTGACGTCGTGGCGTTGTCGTGTCGTTCCGGCTCCGACAACGCCACGGACGGGACCTCTGCCGTATCTGCCCTCCTGCTTTCCTAGTTGTTCCGCCAGGGGCCGGTGATCGCGATGGTCAGGCCGTCGACCTGGGCGTTGGCGTACAGCCACGTGCCGTCCGGGGAGAACGTCACGCCGGCCCACTCACCGTCGGAAGCGACGTTGCGTGCCAGCGGATAGACGGTGCCGTCGTCACCCACGACGGTCAGGTAGTTCTCACCGTCGCCGTCCTCGGCGAGCACGATACGGCTGCCGTAGGGAGAGATGGTGATGTTGTCAGGGCCGTCGAAACGCCCGCCCGGGGCGATCCTGACCACCAGTTCGATGGTCGACTTCCGCGGGTTGAACTCCCAGACCTGCCCCTCGTGCACACCTGCCAGCCTGGAGCTGGCCTTGGCATAGCTGGAGACGATGTAGGCGCTCGTCCGCTCCCAGAAGATTCCCTCGGCCTTGGACACGCGGGTGACCGCGTTGTCGGCGAACTGCTTGCGGACCGGTGTGGTCGTCGCGTCCGGGTCGGGCACGTCGACCCAGGTGACCGGCAGTGTGGTGCCGAGCTCGGTGAACACGGAGAGATCGGGTACGTCGGCCACCGCGAGTGCCTGCAGCTTCCCGCCCGCCCGCAGGCTGCCCGGGCCGCCCAGCGGCTTCGCCGGCAGGAACCGGTAGATCAGCCCGAGCGGCGAGCCCGCGTCCTCGGTGAGGTACAGGACCCCGGTCTTGGGGTCGACCGCAACCGCCTCGTGCGCATAGCGCCCGAGCGCTTTCAGCGGGACGGCCTCGGTGTCGTTCAGGCGGCCCTGGGGATCCACCTCGAAAACGTAACCGTGCTTCTTGGTCAGGCGGGCATCCGAGGCCGGGGTCAGTTCGGTCTCCTCGCACGACAGCCATGTTCCCCACGGGGTGTGGCCGCCGGCGCAGTTGCGGATCGTTCCGGCGAGGCTCGCCACCTGCGAGAGCAGTTGGCCGCCCTCGACCGTGACGGTGGTGGTGCCGCCCGCGGCACCCGGGTCGTAGACGAGCCCGGGCAGGTGCGGAACCGGGTTCGCCGCGCCGGGGGAAAGCTCATGGTTACGTACCAGTACCGCATTGTTGCGCTTGCGTCCGGGGAAGGCGAACATGCCGTCCGGGAGCCCCGGAAGTTTCTCGCCCGTCAGCACCGTGTCCACACCGGCCCGGGAGAGAACCTTGTACTGGAAGCCCTTGGGGAGGTCGGCGATTTTTGCGGGGTCGGGGATGAGCTCCCCATAGCCGTGGAACCCGTTCGGCGTCGCGGCCGAGGCAGTCCCACCGAAGATCGAACCAACCGCTCCTGACAACACGAATCCCAGACCCGCCGTTCCGGTGCCGGCGATGACCTGGCGACGACTCACAGACATGGGTAATTGTCCCCTCTTTGAAATACCGGGTCAGCACGTTTGCAGACCTACGTGGACGCGAGGCAACACCCAGTCGAACGGCAGTCGACCATCTGATCTATGTATTCCGCCGGATACTGATCACGGGGCCGGATTCATTGAAAATTCATCGGAAGTTCCGTTTTTCGGAAATGCTGGATTCGGCTCGCGGCAAGCCGGGAGTCACTGCTCCCGGCACCCTCGCGGGCAATGCCCGTAACGAGCCCGCCACGGGGCCCTGCTCGGATCCGTCCAGCTTCTGCGTGCGCGGCCGCCGGGGCTCAGGCCCTCGCGGCCGCCGCACCGGTCGTCATGTGGTCTCCCGGGCCTCGCGGTCGAACAGGGCTTTCAGGCCTGCCAGGGTGATGATGGCGCTGATGGTCGCCCCGTTCGCCAGGATGATCGTTATTTCGTTGGTGAGCAGACCATAGCTCAGCCACAGAGTCACCCCCAGCCCGAGGATGCCCAGATAGGTCCAGGAGATGTCCCTGGCGGACCGTGTCCGCCAGGACCGCAGGAGCTGTGGCAGCCAGCATCCCGTCGTCAACGCGCCTGCCAGCAGGCCCAGTATCGTCATCCGCGTCCCCTCCCGTTGTTCCGGTCGAGGATATAGCCGAAGATATAGAGGTCTGCCGGAAGCGTTCCGAAAGATCCGAAAGAAAGGTGTTCACTGGCTGGCTGCCCCCTTGACCGTGCCGGTCGTGCCATGGCCTGACCTGCGGCTGTATTGTTTGCGTGCTCGAGGGGCGGGCGACGTCCTGTGATGCTTGTCATAGCGCGTCATGCGCGCTCCTGGGCCGGTGCACGGACGAATCCGCGTACCCACGGTAGCCGGTATGCCAGTGCCGTCGACGCCGAATACCCGCGAATACCCGCTGCGCGGGATGCTGTCGTTGAGTGTACCCGAGCGGCTTCGCCCTGGCCATTCGATGGAGCTCTGAACATTTGGCGGGGGTCGCCGGATGTTCTGGCATGAAATCCTTGGCGGAGGGGTGCGTCCGGCCGGTTCTCGCGTTACCGTCAACATGTCCACGTTGGTTGCCTGGCTTCGCCCCTGAGCCGTCGGAGTGATGGGCATGTACGTGCAGGTCGGCTGGCTGTCCGCGGGCTGTCGTAACCGGCCCGCATATTCTTCTGGTCGTGGGCCGCAATGAGCCGGCCCGTGGGCTGGGACGTTCTCGGCCTGGATGCCGATCCGACGCCTGGCGACCCCTCTGCCGTGCGGGATCTCGCGCGCCGGCTCCTGGAGTTCGCCGCGGACGTGGAACGCGCCCGCGGCCAGGTCGCCGCGCTGACCGCCGACGGGGCCGCGCGGTCCTGGCTGGGGCGGGCCGGCGACGGCTACCGGGACGAGCTCGGCGAGTTCCCCGGGCAGTTGCGTGCACTCGAGACGTCCCACCGCATGGCCGGGGACGCGCTGAACGCCTACGGGCCGGTCCTGGAGACGGCGCAGGCGCAGGCGGATGCCGCGCTCGCGAGCGGCCTGGACGCGTGTGCCCGCCGCGATCAGGCCCATGCGCTGGCCGCCCTGGCGCGGACCGCGCTGATTTCCGCGTCGCCCGCGGTGGCCATACCCGTTGCTGTACCTGCCACCGCCGTACCGGGCGTGTCGGCCTCAGGCCTCTTCGCCGGCCCGGTCGAGGCGCCTCCACCTGATCCGGCCCAGGTCACGTGGGCGATCCACGACCGTGACACGGCCATGGCCCGTCTCGAGCGGGCGAGAAGAACCTTCCAGGACGCGCAGGCCGACCTGGACACGGCCCGTCGCCTCGCCTCGTCCGCGCGGCAGATGCGGGAGGATGCCGCGACGATCTGCGCGGCCGCGATCCGTGCCGCTTCCCGGGCGGGAATCCGGAACAGGTCCCGCCATTTCTGGGAGGTCGTGACAGAACACGCCGGGCGATTCTGGAACGCGGCTGTCCGGGCCGCGAAAACCACCGTCGCCGTCCTGGGCGTGGTCGCGCCCGTCATCGGTGGGCCGGTCGCGTGGGTGGTGTTTGCCGCCGCGCTCGTGGTCCTTGCCGACACCCTCGCCCGGTATGGCGCCGGCCGCGCCTCCCTGGGGGATGTCGGGCTTGCGCTGCTCGGCTGCGTTCCCGGCGGCGGCGGGCTCGTCACGCTCGGCGAACTCGCTCGCGACGCACATGGCGCCGGCCAGGTCCTGACCGGGGGGCGGCTCCGTTCCGCGCCGGCAACCGGCGGCACCCGCCTTACGTCGCTGGCCGCCGACATCCGGAGCCTGCGGGTACGCACCAGCACACTGTCGCGGAACTTCCCGGGCCGGCACCCGCCGACGGGCGAGGGGGCCGTGAACGCCGACGGTGCGCCGCCCATCGCCGATGGCGCGACCGCCGGCTCGGCGGGTGCGACGGGGTAGGCCGGTGACGGAGGGCTCACGCCCACCGCTGAACAGAATGCCGCCGTGGACCGTTTCCTGGCGCAGGCCGCCGGGGCGGAACCAGATATTCGCGCAGCAACGTTATCACTGACGGTGGCACGTCGGCCAGACGCTGATGACAGCTTCGACGCGAAAACGATCGGGCACGCGCTGTACGAGCAGGCTCGGTTACCCGGTGCCAGCGCGGCGCGTCGAAGCGAACCCGACGCGGAACAGGACGCGGTCCTCGTCCGGGTACCTGTTTCGGCCGGCGCCGTGGATCTGACGCAGGGAGTGGATCCGACGTAGGGAGTGGAGACACACGGAACGCAGGCGGCGGATCCGACGTAAGGAGTCATGATGAGCCGGACGACGTACTACTTCGCGACCAATCCGTTGATTCCGGAAAAAGGGTGATAAGCGTTTTCCGTCACCGGAACGGTACGCGGCCCGTGGACGAGGTTTTCTCCCGGGACGGACGATGGCACACGACCGGCTACAGGGCTCCGCGCACCTTCTCCCATCCCCGATGACCCGCCCATCCCCGATGGCCTGTCCGTTCCCGTCGACTGTCGGATGCGGAGTGTCACCTGATTACGATCAGCGCTGTGCTTCCCGACCCCGGGTGGCCTGGCCTCGACCGGGCACATGCGCTGGCCGAGCAGGCGCTCACCTCATATGATCTTGGAGTTGCTCCCGTCGTCGGTCTGCTGGGAGTTTCGGAGAACATCACATACCAGGTGGACGACCTGGCCGGGGGGTGCCGGTGGGCATTACGGCTGTACCGGCCCGGCTACCACCCGCCTGAGGAGATCGTTTCGGAGCTGGCCTGGATCCAGGCGCTGCGTCATGACGGCGTCATCCGTACGCCGCGGGTGGTTCCGAGCCGTGACGGGGAACTGGTAACCGCGATCGCGCATGACCCACCCGTCCCGGGGGCGCGGTCGGCTGGTTCCGGTGGGCCGCGCTATGCGGCGCTCTTCGAGTGGGTGCGGGGATCCTCGCCGCATCCGTCGGACGCCGCGGGCCTCCTGCGTGGGTTCGGTGCGCTGGGTGAGATCACGGCGCGGCTGCACCAGCATGCCCGTGCCTGGCAGCCACCGGCTGGCTTCACCCGGTTCGCCTGGACGTGGCGGACGACCCTCGGATCGGAGGGCCGGTGGGGGAGGTGGCAGGACGGGATTCGCATCGCAGCCAACGGCGACCGGAACGGGCCGAAGATGATCGACAGTGACGGGATCGCCGTCCTGGCGCGGGCGGCCGAGGAGATCCGCCGCAGGATCGAGCGGTTCGGCACCGGGCCGGACCGGTTCGGTCTCGTCCACGCGGACATGCGCCTGGCGAACCTGCTGGTCGACGGGCGGTCGGAGGAGCCAACGGTCATCGACTTCGACGACTGCGGGTTCAGCTGGTACCTCTTCGACCTGGCCGCGTCCCTGTCCTTCATCGAGCATCGGCCCGATGTGGGCGGCCTCGTCGATGCCTGGCTCACCTCCTACCGACAGCACATGCCCGTGTCGGCCGAGGAGGAGGGCATGATCGCGACGTTCGTCCTGTTGCGCAGGCTGTTGCTGGTGGCATGGCTGGGCTCCCGCCCGGAGGCGGACGCGGTTGCCAGCGTCGCCGAGTACGCGACGACATCCTGCGATCTTGCGGATGACTATCTCAGCGGATCATGTTTGCTGACTCTTCGGTCGTGAACATGTGATCTTCGCGTGTGTCCTGGGCTGTTGTGACGCAGTCGTTTCCCCCTGTAGTAGCTGGACGGTAGCGTCAGGGCGCGTGGAGGGCGTTACCCGATATGCAAGGATGAGCTCCCCGCTGGGGCCGTTGCTGCTCGCTGGTGATGATGTTGGCCTGTGCGCGGTCCACATGGGGGAGCGGGCGGCGGGCTCCGGGTGGCCGGAGGTCATCGAGCCGGATCCGGCGTCCCTGCGGGACGTGATCGAACAGCTAGAGGCGTATTTCATCGGTGATCTGCTTACTTTCGACGTCCCGCTGCATCCGGTCGGCACGCCGTTCCAGCGCGCGGTGTGGGAGGCGGTGGCGGCCATCCCCTACGGTGCGACCAGCAGCTACGCGGAGATCGCCAGAGCTGTCGGGCGGCCGTCGGCCTTCCGCGCGGTGGGGCTCGCCAACGGTCGTAATCCGCTTCCGATCATCATTCCGTGTCATCGTGTGATCGGCTCCAGCGGCTCTCTGACGGGGTACGCCGGTGGTCTCGGCCGTAAGCGGCACCTTCTTGATCTCGAGCGTCGCACCCTTGGCCGCGGCTATCAGGATGATCTCGGGCTCGCTACTCTCGATTCCGCCGATCTCGGGCCGCGTCGGTTGGCTCCGGAAGAACCGATCATGGCTGTTCCGTCGCCTCGGACCGTGACATAAGCGGTTGCTCGTCCGGACTGGGGGCAGGGCTCGACGACCACTGGTTCGATCATGTTTTCGTTGCGTAGCGTTTTGTTTTGTCTTTCTACAGGATGCGGTTGAGGCGCCGTGTGGCCCGTCCCGGTCCCTGTCGTGCCCGATTTGTTGATCTTTTGGATTCGTGACCCGGTCGTTCGATGTGTTATTTTGGGTATCCGATGATTTTGTGGTGGTTGGGGCGCTTCGTCGCCGGTGATGGATCATCTGGGCGGGCTCTGCTGTCCGCCTCTCTCCTTGCGTGGACGGTTGAGATGACCGCCAAAAGAAATGAATCAGTTACCCAATTCTGACACAACGACTTCGTGAAGTTGTGTTGTCCTCGTGTGGCGATGGTGGTCGGCGGGCGCCTCGTCGTTCTTGCTGACGGAGTACCTTGCTTGAACGCGGATCGAACGATGTCGGCGCATCCGACAATAGGATCTTGGATTGAGGAATGAGGGTGGGGGCGTGCACCCGGGCCCACCGGATCAACTTCCGGGCCTGCCGGATCAGCGTGACTGATCCGGCAGGCATCCCGGAATCGGTGGGAGCCCCGGGAGCACCGGCAAATATGATCGTGTCACTTCTGACCCGACGGTGACGGAGGAATCCGGGCCGTCGGTGACGCGCCGGGAACGCGGTCGTTCCGTCTTTGGTCCAGAGTGTGTCCGATGGATGTTGGTCGTCCGGGCGGTCGCCCGCGCGACCGAACATCCATCAGATACGCCATAGGCCAAGGCATCCGCCGTCATGTCGGACGCTGTCCCTGGCGATGTGGCACGACGTGATGTGACGTGGCGTCTCCGGTGATGTGGAGTTCCCGACGGGAAGCCCTCCGCCGTCAGCGGGACGCGCTGTTTGGTCGATACCAACTGGCCGGAAGGAGGAATGTGGCCGACAACACACAGGTGTCGGATGCGAAGGCCGCGGCCGGCAGGCAGCTTGCCATCCCTGGCGTGCTGGTGCTCATGCCCACGCCCGATTCCGGTACACCAGTGGCGGATCCCTCGGCCTGGCAACGCGCGGTGCTGCGCTCGCGCCTCCCGCGCGCCGCCAAGCTGGTCGCGCTCGCGCTCGCCAGCCACTGTGGCCTCCGCGTCGGCGAGCTGGTGGTCCCGGGCCTGGACGGATCCGTGGCGGTCTGCTCTCCGGGGCTTGTGACGCTGGCCTCCGAGACCGGCTACAGCCGTACCCACGTGCAGCGGCAGATCCGGCTGTTGCGGAATCTGGGCTGGCTGCTCGGGCTGAGCAGGCCCGCCGTTCGCCGGCCCGCGAGCTTCGCGCTGACCATGTCCGGTCAGGTCCGCACGGGCGGACCAGCCCCGGTGGTGACTGATACTCCGGTAGCGGCTGGCCCGGCTGGCCCGGCTGCTCCGGCTGCTCCGGCT
>NZ_CEVIVD010000071.1:1216-11314 GCF_982290655.1 Protofrankia sp. CiP1_Cm_nod3 | reverse complement strand
CCGGTTGCTCCGGTTGCTCCGGCTGGCCCGGCTGCTCCGGCTGCCACGGCTGCCACGGCTGCTCCGGTTGGCCCGGCTGCTCCGGCTGCCGCGGCCAGCATGGCCGCGGCGTATCCGAGGAGCCAGCGAGCCGACGCCACGCCGGCCACCGTGGCGTCCCGTCGCCGGGCCGGCCCGCGGCCCGCCTCGGACCGACCGAGCGCCGCCGCCCGACGCCGCGCCCGCATCACGGGCGCCGCGATGGCCAAGGCGCTGATGGTGGTCGGGGACAACTCCGTGGTCACCGCGTCCGTCCCCGCTGACTCCTTCTCCACGGCCGTGCCTCCGGTGGGCCCTGCCACGAACATGATGACGTCGCCTTCCGTTCCGCGATCCGGTGCTGCCCCGGCCGCGGACACCTCGTCCGTGCCTGGTGCGGGGGCAGCCGGAAGCGCACAGCCCGAATTCCCCGAAAGCGCTCAGCCCGAAAGCGCTCAGCCCGGAAACGCCCGCTCCGCAACCGAGCAGCCGCCCAGGAGCGACCAGACCGGGGGCGCACCGGGCACGACGACCACCTCGGACGCGGCGGTCGTCCAGGACCGGGTCATTCCGGTGATCGGGAGCCAGCCGGGCGGAACCGTGCCGGGCGGAACCGTGCCGGGCGGAACCGTGCCGGGCGGGAGCGTGCGGGCTGGGGCGGCGCCGGCGGACGGGAGCGGGCCGGCTTCCGCGGGGAACAGCCAGGCCTGGCCTGCCTCCCCGCAGCGGCTGGTCGCCGAGGCGGCCGGGCAGGTCGTCGTCACGCTTGCCCGGGCCATCCGACGTGACCCGCAGACCCTTGCCGCCGCCCGGGACCGGATCGTCCGCATCCTTGTCGCCGGCTCGTGGAACGCGGCGGAACTGGCCATGCACCTGGTGGACACCATGGGTGCCGGCGCCGGAGCCGGCCGGGTGGACGATCCCGTCGATCATGTGTTGCGACGGCTGGACCATCTGCCGGCGTCGTCCGCGGAATGCCTGTGCCGGTCGTGCCGGTCGTGGGCCCCGGCACCTGCCGCCACTGATCATCGTGCCGGCCCGGCCACCGCGGCCGCGCCGGCGGCGGCCCCGTCGCCCGTGGCGGTACCACTGCGGGTCCCGTCCGGCCTGCCGGAACTTGCCGCGATAGAGCAGGCGGCGGCCGCCGGAGCCGCGCAGGCTCGCGCCCGTCCACCTCGCGCCACCGGTGCTGCCTGAGCGCCGGTCATGTTACCGTACGTATCCGTCATGACCGGCGGCGCGCGTCGATGGCCGCCGGTCACCGGAGAAGATCGGCACGAGTGTGTTGCTGTGTACGTTGACGTACGTTGACGCGGCCAAAAAGCGTGCACAACAACAAACTTGCCTGGATCGTGGCCTGTACGGGCGGTTGTGGACGGGATGCGCGCTGCTTGACCGGCGCTCCAGGCTCGACCGCCACTGACGGCTGTCTGGAACGTCGGCCGGTCTGCCGCTGGGCAGGCGTGTTGCCTTCGTGGCCGATGCGGTGATGATGGGAGACCGCGGGCCCACAGGTCGGGGCTTCCGCGTAGGCCTGAGCAGGCTCCCGCCGAACAGGGCCCGCGCGGGACGGCGATCTCCTGGGCGCGGGATACACGTGGTGGGGGTGAGCGTATGTCCGGTGGCGGTGCGCGCGACAGTGCGACCGATGGGACGACCGCCCGGGGTGCGGCGCGCCAGGGCCGGTTCCCTCGTCGCGAGAAGGCTCGCGACGGTGCGGGGAAGTGCGCGCCCGCCGTGACGACCGGGCCTTGGACGGCTGGGCGCTGGACGGCTGGGCGCTGGCGGCTGCCGGTCCTTTCTCGTGCCGGGGCGGAAGAGTCTCGTGCCGGATCGGAAGAGTCTCGTGCCGGATCGGAAGAGTCTCGTGCCGGATCGGAGGAGTCTCGCGCCGGGGCGGGTGAGCCGGTCGAGAGGGCGTCCGCGGCTATGGATGCCGACGTGATCGTGATCGGTTCCGGGTTCGGTGGCAGCGTCGCCGCGCTCCGGCTCGCGGAAAAGGGGTACCGGGTCATCGTTCTGGAGGCCGGCCGCCGGTTTCCTCCCGACGCGCTGCCCCGGACCAGCTGGAACATCCGCCGTTATCTGTGGGCACCCCGGCTGGGCTGCCACGGGTTCCAGAAGTTCACCATGCTCGGCCGTGTGCTCGTACTGTCCGGAGCTGCTGTCGGCGGCGGCTCGGTGGTGTACGCGAACACGCTCTACCGTCCGCTGGAGGCGTTCTACACTGACCCGCAGTGGCGGCATGTCACCGACTGGCGCGAGGAACTGGCGCCTTATTACGATCAGGCCGAACGCATGCTCGGAGTGGTGACGAACCCGACGGTCACCTACGCCGACGAGGTGTACCGGGCGGTCGCCGAAGAAATGGGTGCCGGACATACCTTCAAGCTGTCGGACGTGGGTGTCTTCTTCGGCCGGGACGGCCGGAAGGAACCCGGTGTGGAAACCGAGGACCCCTATTTCGGGGGTGCCGGGCCGACCCGCACCGGATGCCGTGAGTGCGGCGAGTGCATGACCGGCTGTCGCTGGAACGCCAAGAACACCCTTGACCGCAACTACCTCTACCTGGCCGAGAAGATCGGCGCCCAGGTCTTTCCCGGCACCGAGGCCACCACCGTGCGCCCGCTGACCGACGGTCGCTACCCCGCCGGTCGCTACCCCGACGGTGGCTACGAGGTGGAGACGGTACGTACCGGATCCTGGGTGCGCCGTGGGCGGCGGACGTGGCGGGCGCGCCAGGTGGTGTTCGCCGGCGGGACGCTCGGTACCGTGCGGCTCCTGCTCACGATGCGGGACACCGGAGTGCTGCCGGCGCTTTCGGCGCGGGTCGGCACGCTGACCCGGACGAACTCGGAATCCATCATCGGCGCCACCAGGTTCCGCCCGGACGAGCGGATCACCAGGGGCGTGGCGATAACGTCCTCCTTCTACCCGGCCGCGGACACCCATATCGAGCCCGTCCGATACGGCCGGGGCAGCAACGCGCTGGCTCTGTTGGCCACCCTCATGACGGACGGCGGCCGGCGGGTACCACGATGGCTCACATTCGTCGGTCAAGCGTTGCGTCATCCGTTTCTGTTCCTCTACGCACCGCTGCCGTGGCGCTGGTCGGAACGCACCATGATTTCGCTGGTCATGCAGTCCCGGGACAACTCGCTCACGGTTGCCCGTCGACGGGGCCTGTTCGGCGGGCACGGGCTGACCAGCAGGCCGGGCCACGGCGAGCCGAACCCGACCTGGATTCCGGCCGGAAACGACGCGACCCGGCGGGTCGCCCGGCGCATCGACGGTTTTCCCGGCGGTACGCTGACGGAAATCTTCGACATTCCGCTGACGGCGCACATACTCGGTGGCGCCGTGATCGGGGATTCCCCGTCCAACGGGGTCGTCGACCCCTATCAGCGGGTGTTCGGACATGACGGCCTGCATGTCGTCGACGGCGCGGCGATATCGGCCAACCTCGGCGTCAACCCGTCACTGACCATTGTCGCGCAGGCTGAGCGGGCGATGGCGATGTGGCCCAACAACGGCGAACCGGACAGGCGTCCGCCGCTCGGGTCGTCGTACCGGCGGATCCCTCCGGTACGACCGGTACGTCCGGCCGTACCGGAGAGTGCTCCGGCCGCCTACCGCGTCGGCCTGCCCCTGGCCGCCGTCCGCGACCGTGGATGATGCTGGAGCAAGATCCGGACGGGCGCCGTGCCCGGTGTTTCCCGAGGCGCTGAGCTATCCGCTCACACTGTCGGACGGGTGCTCTCCGGGTCGTTCCACCCGATGTCGGGTGATTCGGCGCCAGGGCCCGCCGTCGCCGTCGTGGCCGTGTCCTCGGGCCCGGTTGGCCGTGGCTGTCGGACGCCGCCGCGGGCCGCCGCCGCGGCACTTGCCGCGCCCGCGCCGACCAGCAGGATCGCCGTCATGCCGCGCCGCCGGCGGCGGTGTATCCGTTGGAGCTTGTGCTCGGCTCTGGCCAGCTGCTGCTCGAGGAGGTGCTGTGTCTTCTCCGCGTGGGCACGCGCTTTTTCCTCCCGGTGGACGGCGCGCTGGGAGCGGGTTCTGTCGATCTGTTGCCCGGCGCGTCCGGACATCGTGCTGGCCAGGGTGGCGGCCTGCGTCGCCGCTTTGCCAGCACGGTCGGTGACAGCGCTGGACGCGGCCGGGATCTTCTCGGTGGGCACCTGCTCGGCCGCGCGGGAGATCTTCTCCGTCAGCGACCGGGCAGCCTGGGCCTGCTGGGCCCACGGGGCCTGCTGGGCTCGCGGAGCATGCGGGGCCGGCCTCGCGGGCGTCTCACCTGGGGAAGGCTCGTGGCCGCGCCGGGCCCGGCCTGCCAGCGCGCCGAAACGGTGCTCCGCGGGCACCTCGGTCGGGGAGGAATCGCGGCCACCGCGGGCCCGGTTCACTACCAGCGGCCCGAAACGGAGCCCTGCGGGCGTCTCGGTCACGGAAGAATCGTGACCACGCCACCGTCTGCTCTCTCGCTTGTTGCTCATCGGCTTCCCTTCGCGCAACTCGCGTTACGGTCTGCTGAATCTTCCTCTACCCACAATTGGGCTAAGCACAACCAGTATGCTAATCGTGACAAAATATTCGCTCCTGGTGTATCGCTGGATATCGCCAGGGCGGACTCGCCGCTGCCCGACGGCGGGCGTCTGAGCCCGGCTCCGCCGGCAGGGCTGTCAGCCATGCCAGCTCGTGCCGCGGCTCGTGCCGGCCCTTGCCAGCTCGTGCTGGCCCTGGCTGGTCCTTGCCGGCTCGTGCCGGTCCTTGCCAGCTCGTGCCGGCCCTGGCCAGCCCTGGCCGGTTCTGGCCGGAACGCGGCGTACACGGCCCGGTCCCATATGGACGGTCCCGCGCGACCGGTCGCGTACGGCCGGACGCATACGATCGGCGGAGCATTACCAGCATGGCGATCGTTGGACCTGCGACGCGACATTCGGCGTCACCGGCGATCAGCCGCTACCGGTACGACGGAAGAGAGGCTCATGGCCGAGGCGCTGTACGCTACATTGAAGACTACGCAGGGTGACATCGAGATCCTGCTGCTCAAGAACCACGCGCCGAAGACGGTGGCGAACTTCGTCGGTCTCGCCACGGGTACACGGGAGTGGACCGACCCCCGGACGGGTGAGAAGACGAAGGCGCCGTTGTACGACGGTACGATCTTCCACCGGGTGATCCCGAGTTTCATGATCCAGGGCGGTGACCCGCTGGGTACCGGCCGCGGCGGCCCGGGGTACAAGTTCGCCGACGAGTTCCACCCGGAGCTGAGCTTCTCCCGTCCGTACCTGCTGGCGATGGCGAACGCGGGCCCGGGGACGAACGGCTCCCAGTTCTTCATCACCGTGGCCCCGACGAACTGGCTGGACCGCAAGCACACCATCTTCGGTGAGGTCACCAGCGGCACCGACATCGTCGACGCGATCAGCAAGGCGCCGGCCGGGCCGCAGGACCGCCCGGCCGACGACATCGTCATCACGCAGGTCGTCGTCGAACGCCGGCAGGCGTAGCGGCCGGCGGGAACGGGAAGGCGGACGGGGAAGCGAAGGTGTCGGGACCGCTGCGATGAACCCACCCTGGTCGAGACCAGGGGATCCGGGTGTCCCGGATCCCCGCCGGGCGGTGGGCGCCGGCACCGCCTGGGCAGCCGGCCCGCGCCGGCATCAGGTGCCCGGGTACCACCACGCGTCCGGGCAGCCACCGGAGCCAGCCGGCTGGCGGCCCGCGGGCGGGTCCTCGGACCCCTCTGACGGCTGGACGCCGGACGCCCCCTCCGCCACCGGCTCCCGGCCCACGGGCCAGCCGGAGCGGGGGCCGGCGGCGCATCCCCGTCCCGTCCCCTACTGCTACCGGCACACCGACCGGGAAACCTACGTCTCCTGCCAGCGGTGCGGGCGTCCGATCTGCCCGGAGTGCATGCGTCCGGCGGCTGTGGGGTTCCACTGTCCGCAGGAGGGCGCCGCGGCGCCACACCGTGGCGCCGCCTCCCGGCGGCCGGTCACCTCGCTGGGCGGGCGGGCCATGGCCAGGCGTCCCGGGCTGCTCACCCAGGTGCTCATCGGGCTCTGCGTGGCCGCGTACGTCCTGCAGGGGCTGCCGGGCCTGGCCAGCGGGAATCTCGACAACGCCTTCACGGGGGACTACTCCCTGGACGGCCAGGGCATAGCGCTCAACGACGAGTACTACCGGCTGCTGACCGCGGCCTTCCTGCACGCGGGCATCCTGCACATCCTGTTCAACATGTACGCGCTGTACCTGCTCGGCACCCAGCTCGAACAGATCCTCGGCCGGGTGCGCTATCTCGCCCTGTTCGTCGTCTGTGCCGTCGGCGGAAATACGCTCAGTTATCTGATCAACGGACGGGACGTGTTCTCGGTCGGGGCGTCCACCGCGGTGTTCGGGTTCTTCGCGGCGTACTACGTGATCGCCAGACGGCTGCGTGTCGACACCTCGGCGATCCTCATCATCGTCGGCATCAATCTGGTCATCACGTTCACCATTCCGAACATCGACAAATGGGGCCATATCGGTGGTCTCGCGGCCGGGCTCGCGGTGGGGGCGATCTACGCCTATGTGCCGGCACGCCGCGGATGGGCGCAGGCGGCCGCGGTGGGTGCTGTTCTCGCCGCATTGCTGCTCATCGCGGTCGCCCGGACTTCCACGGTGACGTAACCGCCACCGATATTCGTTCAGGAGCGGCCCGGCGGCTTCCGGCCCCTGGCCGTGGCGGCCGGATGCTTCTGACGTGAGGATTCCCCGTCCGGTTGTCCTGGTGTGGACGTGGTTCCCCGGGCCCGCGGGCCAGTACCTCGGATGCTTTCGGTATCACCCCGAATAGGGGAAGCCGGGCGGCTTGCGTATCGGGTCAGCGCAGGCGGAGGCGGATCTCCTCCACCGTCTCGGCGACCCGTTCGGGCTCGGCACCGAGCTGACGGCGGCTGAGCATGAGCGGGCCGTCGATCGTCTCGACCGTGAGGACGCGGACGTGCACGGCGCGACGGCTGCGCGTCAGGGTGCCCGCGCGTACCCGCAGCACGGCGGCCCATGGCAGGTGCCGCCGGTGGATGCCGTCCACCAGGTCGACTCCGCCCTGATCCACATGCAGCGCCGGTCGGGCCAGGGCGTCCCGGCCGGCCAGCAGCAACAGCCCGGCCCCGACGATCCCGACCAGCAGCCGGCCGGGGCCGTCCAGCGGCCCCAGACGGGCGGCGAGCGCGCCCACGGCACCGGCCGCGAGCAGGAACGCGCCGGCGAGGGCGCACCCGGCCACCCGCCACCAGGACGGCGACCAGGTGTGCGCGCCGGCCCCACCGGCGCGGCCGGCACCGGTACCGCCCGCGCCGTCCGCCCCCGTGCCACTCGCACGCGCGTCGCCCACATCGGCGCCGGTATGGCCGCCGTCGGTGCCGTCGGAGCGTCCGGCGCCGGCGATGTCCCGGTCGGCGAAGTCCTCATCCCGCATGTCGCCCAGCACAGCACATCCGGCGGCCCGGGCAGCATCGCCGTCGGCCCGCGGGCCGACGGGCCCCGTCCGGGCAGCGTGGCCGTTGGTCTGGGGGCCGACGGCCGTCCGGGCAGCGCCGCCGTTGGCCCGCGCGGGCCGTGCCGCTGCCCGGCCTGCGCATGGTCGATCTTCATGGCGATTACTATCCGCTTTCTCGACGTCACGTCAGATGACGGCCTGGCCCTGTGTACCGCACCCCGCCGCCGGGGCCTGCGGCCGGAGAAGGAGAAGAGCGGACGTGGCTTCGTTCCAGACAGCGTTCCAGACCGTGTCGCCGCCCACCCGGCGTGGCAGCGTCAGCCCGTTCCCGCCCATCGCCGAATACGGCTTCCTCTCCGACTGTGAGACCACATGTCTGGTCGCCCCGAGCGGCAACATCGAGTGGATGTGCCTGCCGCGTCCGGACGATCCGTCGGTGTTCGGCGCGGTCATCGACCGGTCGGCGGGCGGCTTCCGGTTCGGCCCGGAGCGGACGATGATCCCGGCCGGGCGCCGGTACCTGCCGGGCACGAACATCCTCGAGACCACCTGGCAGACACCCAACGGCTGGCTCATCGTCACCGACTGTCTCATTGTCGGACGTTGGCACCGCACCCAACAGCGGTCCAACACCCATCGGCGTACCCCGACGGACTGGGACGCCGAACACGTCCTGCTCCGGCTCGCGCGCTGTGAGCACGGCACCGTCGATCTCGCCCTGCTGTGCGAGCCCAACTTCGACTACGGCCGCCGGCCAGCGAGCTGGGCGTACGAGGACGCCGGTTACGGCAGCGCGGTCACCGTCCGTGGCGGCACAGGAGTGTGGGCCGATGGCGCCGTGCCACCGAGCGGCAAGCCGGACGACGGCCGGCGCGGCCCGTCGGAGCGGCCCGGCCCACGGATCCGTTCGCATCCCGAGCTGACCCTGCGGCTGCGGACGGATCTCCGGCTGGGCTTCGACGGCCGCCGGGCACACGCGAGGACCACCCTGGCCGAGGGCGGGACGGCCTTCGTGGCCCTGACCTGGCGGGCCAGCGACCCCTTCCTGCCCACCAGCTACGCGGAGGCGATCGCGGCGGTGACGCGGACGACCGCGTTCTGGCGGCAGTGGCTCTCCCGCGGGGTCTTCCCGGACCACCCGTGGCGTGGGCATCTGCAGCGCAGCGCGCTGGCGCTCAAGGGCCTGACCTACGCCCCGACCGGGGCGCTGCTCGCGGCGTCCACCACGTCCCTGCCGGAGACGCCGCGAGGGGAGCGTAACTGGGACTACCGGTACAGCTGGATCCGTGACTCCACATTCGCGCTGTGGGGCCTGTACACCCTGGGGCTCGACTACGAGGCGAACGACTTCTTCTCGTTCATCGCGGACGTCTGCGAGAACGGCGACGACCTACAGATCATGTACGGGGTCGGTGGCGAGAGCCGGCTGGACGAGCAGATCCTCGGGCATCTGTCCGGCTACGACGGGGCGTTCCCGGTCCGGGTCGGCAACGCGGCGTTCTCCCAGCGCCAGCACGATCTGTGGGGCGCGATCCTCGACTCGGTCTACCTGCACACCCGCTCGCGCGACTATCTGTCGGAGCGGTTGTGGCCGGTGCTGGTCAGGCTGGTGGAGACCGCCGCCGAGCACTGGCGGGAGCCGGACTGCGGCATCTGGGAGGTGCGGGGGGAACTACGGCACTTCACCTCGTCGAAGGTGATGTGCTGGGTCGCCGCCGACCGGGGCCGGCGGCTGGCCGCGATGCGCGGGGACGCCAAGACCGCGGCCCGTTGGGCGGCTGTCGCCGACGAGATACACACCGACGTGTGTACGAACGGTCTCGACGAGCGCGGAGTCTTCACCCAGTGTTACGGCTCGAAGGCGTTGGACGCGTCGCTGCTGCTCATGCCGCTGTTGGGATTCCTGCCCCCGACCGATCCACGGGTACGCGCGACTGTCCTCGCGATCGCCGACGAGCTGACGGTCGACGGCCTGGTGCTGCGCTACCGCGTGGAGGAGACCGACGACGGCCTGACCGGGGCTGAGGGCGCCTTCCTCATGTGCTCGTTCTGGCTGATCTCCGCCCTGGTGGAGATCGGTGAGGTGGTCCGCGCCAGGCAGCACTGCGAGCGCCTGCTGAGCTTCGCCAGCCCGCTGGACCTCTACGCGGAGGAGCTCGACCCGAGCACCGGCCGGCACCTGGGGAACTTCCCGCAGGCGTTCACCCATCTGGCTCTCATCAACGCGGTCATGCACGTGATCCGGGCCGAGGAGGCCGCGGGCGAGCCCGGGCCCGCCCCGGCGTCCTGACCTGTTGCGCCCCGCGCGTCACGGTCGCGGCCCGTATTTCCATAAATGTTCCGGTATATCCCCGTGTGTCATGGAGCGCCGTGGCGTCGCCTGCAGCGGTGCGTCCGCGGGTGCTCACCCATAACGATGCTCACCCGCGACGATATCCACACTGTGGACAACCGTTGGGGATGAATAACACCGGTGGAAGTTCCGTCCATCCCGCGGCGCGGCCGCCCGGCGATCAACCCGGTCCCCAGCCGGATCCGCCCGGCGGACACCCGCCGACCCGGGTACCCGCCGACCCGGGTACCCGCCGACCCGGGTA
>NZ_CEVIVD010000071.1:0-756 GCF_982290655.1 Protofrankia sp. CiP1_Cm_nod3 | reverse complement strand
GCCGGCCAAGTGGTGCGAATCCCATCCACGACCACCCGCACAGGCCATGATCCAGGCGAGTTTGTCGTTGTGTACGCTTTTTGGCCGCAAAAGCGTACACAACGACAAAATTACGCCGATCTTCTCCGGTGGCCGGCGTCCATCGAGGTGCGCCACCGTTCGCGGGGATACGTATGGTTACCTGACCGGCGCTCCTAGCGCCACTGGGTGGAGACGCCGAGGCCGATCACGACGAAGCCGAAGCCGATGAGGATGTTCCAGGCGCCGAGGCCGCCCATTCCGGGGATGTCCCCGTTGGAGAAGTAGTAGACGAGCAGCCAGGTGATACCGATCAGGAAGAGCGCGAGGATCAGCGCACCCACCCAGGGCGGCGACGGTGGCTTGCGCTTGCGCGGCTGGGTGGCCTGGGGTGGTGCGCTGGTCGACTTCTTCTTGCGACGCCGGGAAACGGGCACTTCAGAGCTCCTCGGTGCACTGTATGATCACCATGGGCGAAGTGCCGCCCGTGCCGCCGGTGGGCCGGTAGGCCGCACGGGTACGGATCGCCCATTTCACAGGGTAGACATCCACTGTGCCGGGACGCGTCGGGGCACCCGGAAGGGCGGAAGCAGATGCTCCTGATTTCCCGCGCCCGCCTTCGGGAGCCGGGAATCCGGGCGGTCCCGGCAGGCCCAGGGCTCCGGCGCCGTGGGCGTCCCGGGACGCGCCCGACGGGCTCCCCGGCTCCGGCTCCGGCTCTGGCCCCGACCCCGGCTC
>NZ_CEVIVD010000070.1:11620-25362 GCF_982290655.1 Protofrankia sp. CiP1_Cm_nod3 | reverse complement strand
TGGCCTCACCGGCCTCACCGGCGGCCCCCGCCCGGACAGGCTCCTCGGTGACGCCCGGGGCCGCCGGTGAGGCCGGTGAGGCCACGACCGTCGGTGAGGCCAGGGCCGGGGCCGTCGGTGACGCCGAGCCGCCGGCCGCCGCGGCCTCGCTCTACCAGTCCGTGCCGTTCCGGCAGGACACCTCGGTCCTGATGGTCGGGGAACGCACCAACACCAACGGGTCCAGGGCGTTTCGCGACGCGCTGATCGACGGCCGCTGGGACGACGTCGTCGAGATCGCCCGGACCGCCACCCGCGAGGGCGCCCACATGATCGACGTGTGTGTGGACTACGTCGGCCGGGACGGCACCGTCGACATGCGCGAGGTCGCCAGCCGCTACGCCACCGCGTCCACCCTGCCGGTCATGCTCGACTCCACCGAACCGCCGGTCATCGAGGCCGGCCTGGAGTGCCTCGGCGGACGCTCGGTGGTCAACTCGGTCAACTTCGAGGACGGCGACGGGCCGGACTCCCGGATCGCCCGGGTGATGCCGGCCGTCGTCGAGCACGGCGCCGCCGTCGTGGTGATGTGCATCGACGAGGAGGGCCAGGCCCGCACCGCCGAGCGCAAGGTACAGATCGCCGAACGGACGATCGACTATCTCGTCGGCCGGTGGGGGATGCGCACGGCCGACATCTTCGTCGACACGCTCACCTTCACCCTCGGCACCGGCCAGGAGGAGTCCCGCGGCGACGGGGCGGCCACCATCGAGGCCATCCGCGAGCTCAAACGCCGGCGTCCCGACGTCCAGACCATCCTCGGGCTGTCCAACATCTCCTTCGGGCTCAAGCCCGCCGCCCGGGTGGTGCTCAACTCGGTGTTCCTGGCCGAGTGCGTCGCCGCCGGGCTGGACGCGGCCATCGTCCACGCGTCCAGGATCCTGCCGACCGCGCGTATCCCGGACGAGCAGCGCGAGGTCGCCCTCGACCTCGTCCATGACCGCCGCCGCGAAGGCTACGACCCGCTGACCCGCTTCCTGGAGCTGTTCGAGGGTGTGGACGGCAGCGCCGGCGGGCCGACCCGGGCGCAGGAGCTGGCCGCCCTGCCGCTGGACGAACGCCTCAAACGGCGGATCATCGACGGGGAGCGCACCGGCCTGGAGGCCGACCTCGACGAGGCGATGCGCTCCCGCGACCCGCTGGCGATCATCAACGACACCCTGCTGGACGGCATGAAGGTCGTCGGCGACCTGTTCGGCTCCGGGCAGATGCAGCTGCCGTTCGTGCTGCAGTCCGCCGAGGTCATGAAGGCCGCCGTCGCCTATCTCGAGCCGCACATGGAGCGCACCGACGCCCGCGGCAAGGGCACCCTGGTGCTCGCCACGGTCAAGGGCGACGTCCACGACATCGGCAAGAACCTCGTCGACATCATCCTGTCCAACAACGGCTACACCGTCGTCAACCTCGGGATCAAACAGCCGATCGGCACGATCCTGGCCGCGGCGTCCGAGCACGACGCCGACGCGATCGGCATGTCCGGGCTGCTGGTGAAGTCGACCGTGGTCATGAAGGAGAACCTCGCGGAGATGAACACCCGCGGGGTGGCCGCCACCTGGCCGGTGCTGCTCGGCGGCGCCGCGCTCACCCGCGCCTACGTCGAGGGCGACCTCGCCGAGCTCTACCAGGGCGACGTCCGCTACGCCCGGGACGCCTTCGAGGGGCTCGCGCTGATGGACGCGGTCATGGCCGCCAAGCGCGGGCAGGCCCCGCCGCTGGCCGACGACCCGCGCACCGCGCAGCGCCGCGCCCGCCGGGAGCGCACCGAGCGGATCAGGGCCGCGCGGGCCGTCGCCCGGGCCGAGGAGCGCGCCGGGCAGCTCCCCACCGAGACGCCGCCGCGCTCGGACGTGGCCACCGACAACCCGGTGCCCACCCCGCCGTTCTGGGGGGACCGGATCGTCAAGGGCGTCCCGCTGGCCGACTACGCGTCCTTCCTGGACGAACGGGCGACCTTCCTCGGCCAGTGGGGGCTGCGCGGTGCCCGCGGCGGCGAGGGGCCGTCCTACGAGGAGCTGGTGGAGACGGAGGGACGGCCACGGCTGCGGATGTGGCTCGACCGCATCGCCTCCGAGCGGATGCTGGAGGCGGCCGTCGTCTACGGCTACTTCCCCTGCGTGAGCAAGGGTGAGGATCTGATCGTCCTGTCCGGGGACGGCGCGGAGCGGGCCCGGTTCACCTTCCCGCGTCAGCGCCGGGACCGCCGGCTGTGCCTGGCCGACTTCTACCGGTCGCAGGAGTCCGGCCAGGTCGACGTCGTCCCGTTCATGATCGTCACGATGGGCCGGCGGATCAGCGAGGTCACCGCCGAGCTGTTCGCTGCCAACTCCTACCGGGAGTACCTGGAGCTGCACGGACTGTCCGTGCAGCTCACCGAGGCACTCACCGAGTACTGGCACAAGCGGATCCGCGCCGAACTGCTGCTGCCGGACGGCACCCCCACCGGCGCAGCCGACGCCGACGAACTGGCCGCCGTCTTCCGCCAGGGCTACCGCGGCTCCCGCTACTCCTTCGGCTACCCCGCCTGCCCCGACCTTGAGCAGCAGGTCGGGGCGTTCGAGCTGCTGACACCGGGCCGCATCGGCGTGGAGCTCTCCGAAGAATTCCAGCTCGTCCCCGAACAGTCCACCTCGGCCATCATCGCCCACCACCCCGAAGCCAGGTACTTCGCCACCTGATCCCGGCCGTGCCGGGCCTTACCTACCCGATGCGGGACGTCCACGTACGCCGGGCAGCGACGTAGACGGCGTCGCCGCGGAACGTACGGTGTGCGTCGGTCAGGCCGAGCTTGGCGGCAACCCGGATCGACGCGGCGTTGTCCGGGCGGATCCGGGAGATGACCTCGTCGGCCCCTACCTGGGTGAAGGCGAACTCGAGTGCCGCCACTCCGGCTTCGGTCGCCAGCCCCTGCCCCCACCGGTCCCGGCGGATCGTCCAGGCCGCTTCGATGCCGGGCCAGCCCTCCGGCCGGTACAGCCCCGCGCGGCCGACGAACTCGCCGCTCGAGCGGTCTTCCGCGGCCCACATGCCGAACCCGCACAGATGCCAGTGGCCGGTCAGAGCCGCTTCCATGTCCCAGACGGCTTCCCGGTCGCGGGGGCTGCCGGTGTAGCGGGACATGTCCGGATGTGCCGCCATCGCGGTGTACGGGCCGACGTCTTCCGGTTGCCAGCAGCGCAGGATCAGCCCGGTCGGTGATGACTGTGGGAATGGTGACGGTCGTCGGCTGGCCGAAGTGCAGGGTCATGCGCCAGCGGTCAGCATCAGCCGCGGCGTCGGCCGCGAGCCGTTCCCGGAAGTCCGCCACCGGGGGCAGCCCGCGGTGGTCGGCGAACAGGCCGGAGAGGTCCTGGGCCCGCTGCACGACCGTACGGGTCGGGAACGCGCAACGACGTCCAGCGCGTACAGCTTGCCCGGCGCTGGTGCTCCGGGCACAGCATCGACGGTGCCCCGGCGCTCGCCCACGCGGTCCGTGTCGCGGTCGTCCTCGGCCGGCATCATCCGGCTGCCCCGCCCGCGCTGCCGGCCGCGGTCCTCCTGCACGACGCCCCCGCACTGGCCCCACCCGACCAGCTCGACCCGCTGGTGACGTCCCTGCTCGGCGCGGACACCCTCCGGATCATCCGCGTACTGGAAACCGAACATCACGCCATGACCGCCCCGACCATCGACAGCGAACAGACGCGTGACCGTGTCCGCGGGCTCGCCGCCGCCGACATGCCGGCGCTGCTGGCCACCGCCGACCAGGCATGCCAGAACCGGGCTCCCTCCCTCGGCCCGATTTGCCGCGGATCCGGACCGTTCCCATCCACGTGCTGACCGTGAAGGCAAGGCATTCGAGCTCGGGTCACGCCAAGCTGCCAGAGGGCTGGTCAGTCAGGAGAAGACGGCGAAGGAGCTCAGCCAAGGCCGAGTGATGACTACCGTATATGGCATGTCGATGACGCGTACGACCGTGTACCTGTCGCTGGACGACAAGCAGCGGCTGTCGGCTGCTGCGCGCCGGCAACGTCGCAGCGAGGCGGACCTGATCCGGGATGCCGCCGCAAGTTCAGCGCCTTCCGCCTGCTGCCGGCGGACAGGTAACGGTCACCGTCAACCTGGCTCGAGGAGGTCGCTGGCGGTTTGGCGCGACCTGCGGCCAGGGCGGGACCCAGGGGGTGGCTGTTGTCAGTGGACCTCGGGGGTGGCGGTCCGGGCCAGCTGGGACCATGTTCGTCCCAGCCTGCGACAGATCCGGGCGTTCCCACGCAGTACCGAAAGGATCAGTCATAAACGGTCGTCCACAGGGAGCTGGAGAGGTCCGCGAGGTGGGCCGGGGCTGGGATGATCCCTGTCACGTGTGCTGGTGTCGGTGCTGCCGGGACTGGTTGGCTGACAGGGATCCGGCCGTTGTCAGGGAGCCGGCCCGCCCCGAGGAGAGCAGGCCCTGGTGAATCCCCTGGACGTCGTAACTGCCGTGGCCGCCGTGGATCCTGGGGGTGCGGCCGGGTCTGGTGCGCACCGGCCGGTGACGTTCAGCAGCCGGTGCGCCCTGTGAACGCGGCGCGTCCCGTGCACACGGCCCGGTTCGATGCCCACGGCCTCGGTGATGGAGCGTTGTCGCTGAGCCCCGTAGGTGACGGGGCACGGGGGCACGACGGTGTCACCGCCGTTCTGTTCGACATGGACGGGCTGCTCGTCGACACCGAGCCGTTGTGGACGGTGGCCGAGCACGAGCTGGCGGCCAGCCTGGGCGCCCGCTTCACCCCCGAGATCAAGGCCGCGATGATCGGTCACGGCGTGGACACCGCCCTGCCGCTGATGCTGTCGATGCTCGGGGTGCCCGACGCCGACCCGCACGCCGCCGCCCGCTTCCTGATCGAACGGACCGCCGAGCTCTTCGGCGAGCCCGAGCGGATCGTCCCCATGCCCGGCGCCGTGGCGCTGCTGGACGCGCTGGCCGCCGCCGGGATCGCGACCGCGCTGGTGTCGTCGTCGTTCCGGATCCTGATGGATCCCGTGCTGGCCGCGATCGGCGCCGACCGGTTCGCGGTGACGGTCGCCGGGGACGAGGTGAGCCGGCGCAAGCCGCATCCGGAGCCGTACCTGACGGCGGCGCGGCTGCTCGGAGTCGACCCGACGCGCTGCGTGGTCCTGGAGGACAGCGAGGCCGGTGCCCGCGCCGGCCTCGACGCCGGCTGCCCGACGATCATCGTCCCGTCGCTACCCTCCGCGACGGCTTCGACGGCCCATCCGCTGGCCGCCGAGCTGACCGTCCGCCCGAGCCTGCACGAGGTCACCCTCGACCTGCTCGACCTCCTGGCCACCCAGCCAGCGAATGCCGCCCGCCCGTAACCACCCCGCCCCGGCCGGCTGACCACCGCCGCCTTCGCGCAGCCGTCCGATCCGAGCCCTGGTCGAGCCGGGCCGACGCCTTCACGGCTCGCCCCGGCGATCGCGGATCCGCCGAAGGATCCGCCATCGCCGCTCTCCCGCACCGAATCGGGGTGGGACGCAGATTTCGGCAGGATTGAACGCTAAGGATTGATCTTGGGTTTGTCCGTGCCGTCGGGGTGGATGGTGATGGTCCAGTCGCGGCTTCGGCGGATGCGTCGGAGGTCGGTGGCCAGGGCGGTGATGCGGTCGGTGGCGTCGTTGCCGGCGATGCCGAGGGTGAGGCCGTCGGGTTCGGGCTGGTAGGTCTGGGGTTGGCCGGCGGCGGCGCGGCGGTGGGCGACGAGGATCCGGGCGCGGAGTCGGGTCTGGGTGCGTGGGTCGCCGGTAAGGCCGCGGACGGTGAGGTAGCGGTAGGTGGGCCTGGGGGCGGTGGGGTCGGGTCGGCGCAGGTGCGCGAGGACGTCGCGGATCTGTTCGACGTCGGTGGCGCTGGCCGGGCGGCGGGTGCGTCCGCTGGCCCTGGGGATCCGGGTCGTCGGGGGTGCGGGCGAGTCGACGTGGTCGTTGTCCTTCACCGGATGACACCCCCATTGCACGCGAACTGTGCGCGTGTGTGGTCTGTCCGCGTTGTCGGTAACCGATTCGAACCGTGTTGTTACTGAGATGGTGTCAGATCGCTATGTTCGGCGGCTATGGCGATCGAGTACCTCTCGGAGGAGCAGGTCCGCCGGTATGGGGGGTTCGCACGGGATCCCTCGCCGGGGGAGTTGGAGCAGTTCGGGCGGATGGACAACGCGACGCTGGCGCTGGTGGCGTCGAAGCGGCGGGAGGCCAACCGGCTGGGCTGGTCGGTGCAGTGGGCGACGGTGCGGATGGTGGGCACGTTCCTGACCGACCCGGGTGAGGTGCCCGCGGTGGTCGCGGCGTTCATGGCCGAACAGGTCGGGGTGGCGGACCCGGGTTGCCTGAAGGGCTACCCGGACCGGTTGCCGACCCAGCATGAGCACGCCCGGGAGATCCGGGACCTGCTGAGCTACCGGCCGTTCAGCGTGGCGGAAGAGCAGCTGCGGGCGTTTGTGGCCTCGCGGGTGTGGACGTCGACGCCGTCGCGGCGCGAGCTGTTCGATCGGGCGGTGCTGTGGCTGCTGGGTGAGCGGGTGCTGCTGCCCGGGATCACGGTGCTGGCCCGGGCAGTCGCCGATGTGCGTGCCGTCGAGCAGGACCGGATCCACCTGGTGCTGCGGGAGGCGACGCCGGTGGAGATGCGCCGGGAGCTCGTCGGGCTGCTGCGGGTACCCGACGGCAAATACGTCTCGACGTTGGAGGAGATGCGCACGACAGTGACCGCGGTGTCCGGGCGGGGCATGGTCGGGGCGTTGGACCGGGTGTCGTCGGTGTGGGCGGTGGGGACCGGCGGGGTGGAGGTGGCGGCGGTGCCGCCGGTGAAACTCGCCGAGCTCGCCGCCTACGGGATGGCCACGAAGGCCACGACGATCCGGGGCCTGCAGGATGATCGGAAGGTCGCGACCGTGCTGGCCACGGTGCGCCATCTGGAAGCCGTCTCGGTCGACGACGCGCTGCTGCTGTTCGACATCCTGATGGCGACGAAGCTGCTGGCCCGCGCCGAACGGGTCAGCGACACCAAGCGACTCAAGACCCTGCCCCGCTTCCGTAAGGCCGCCGCGCGGGTCGCGGCCGCGGTCACCGTGCTCCTCGACGTGCCACCGGCAGGGCACGGGCAGGTGATGACCCTGGCGGATATGTGGGCCGCGATCGAGCAGGTCGTGCCGCGGGAGAACCGGCATGCACGCGGCCCGCGACGCCGTGGCCGCACTGCTGCCCCGCGTCGACTTCGCCGAGCTGCTGCTGGAGGTCTTCGAACGCACCGGCCTGCCCGACGCGTTCACCCACATCTCCGGGTCCGATGCCCGCCCCGCCGACTTCGATCTCAGCCTCGCCGGTGTCCTGGTCGCCGAGTCGACGAACATCGGCCTGGTCCCGGTGACGAACCCGGCGGTGCGGGCGCTGACCCGCGGCCGGCTGCTCGGTACCGACCAGGCGTACTTCCGCGCCGAGTGCATGGCCGTCGGCTCCGCCCGCCTCGTCGGCGCCCAGGACCAGGTCGACATCACCGCCGACTGGGGCGGCGGTCTGGTCGCCGGCGCCGACGGGATGCGCTTCGTCGTCCCGGTCCGCTCGATCGCAGCCCGGCCCAGCGCGAAGTACTTCGCGGGCTCGAAACGCCGCGCCGGCGCGACGTGGCTCAACGTCGTCTCGGACAAGGTGATGGGCCTGGGTGGTCTGATCGTGCCCGGCACCCCACGCGACAGCCTGCACATCCTCGACGCCCTGCACAACCTCGACGTCGACGAACCCCCCGAGATCATCACGACGGACACCGGATCGTATTCGGATCTTGTCTTCGGTCTGTTCGCGATCTGCGGCTACCAGTTCTCCCCGCGGATCGCCGACATCGGCGACATCGGCGACACCCGACTGTGGCGCACCCGCCCCGACGCCGACTACGGGCCACTGAACAGCGTCTCCGGGCACGTCGTGAACCTCGCCCAGATCGTCGAGCACTGGCAGGACATGCTCCGCGTCACCGGCTCCCTGATCACCGGAGAGGTCCGCGCCCACGACGTGATCCGGATGCTCACCCGGGACGGCAACCCGACTGGGCTCGGCCACGCCTTCGTCGCCTACGGCCGGCTGTTCAAGACCCTCCACGTCCTGCAAACCCTGCACGACGAGTCCTACCGGCGGATGATCGGCGCCCAGCAGAACATCACCGAGGCCCGGCACAACCTCGCCCGGCGGATCTTCTTCGGGAACCGCGGCGAGCTTCGCCAGCGCTACCAGACCGGCATGGAAGACCAGGTCGGCGCACTCGGACTCGCCCTGAACTGCGTGGTCCTGTGGAACACCTGGTACATCGACGCCGCCGTCAAAGCCCTCCACGCCGACGGGATGGAGCTGTCCGCCGAGATCCGGTCCCGGCTCAGCCCCCTGGTCTTCGAACACATCAACTTCCACGGGTCGTACCCGTTCGTCCGGCCAGGGTTGGCCGGAGACCTACGTCCCCTGCGTGACCCCGTCGAGGAGGAGCCGGGATAAGCCGCGTCTTCATCGACGTCACCCCGCGATCTCCTGTCGGCGCTGGCGGTAGGCGCGGACTTTGGCCCGATTGCCGCACTCCGCCATCTGGCACCAGGAACCGGAGCGGTTACGGGAGTGGTCGTAGAACGCCCATTGACACTGGGGGTTGGGACAGATCTTCAGCCGGGCCCAAGTTTCGTCGGCGTGGGCGGCGACGCTGAGCGCCAGGATCTGGCCCAGCACCCGATCGATGCCACTCGCCTCCGACAGAAGCTGCGGCGCGCCGTCCCGACCGAAACGCAACACGACACTGCTGCGCTGGACGGTTCGTTGCAGGATCTCGGGCACATCCTGGTCGAGGTCGCCCCCGCCCCCGTTCACGGCAGCCAGCCTGCGTAGCGCTTCTCGTAGGTCGACGGCACGGCGGCGGTCGTCGTCGTCCGGCGGGGCCTCGTCCCCGCGGACGAACGGGGTCGACTGTATCCAGTCACGCAGCCCGGCGGCGGTGAGCAGGCGGTCAACGCCCGTCTCGAGATCGTAGGTGTTGATGAAATCTCGGACCAGCTCCAACTCGCCCGGCGCGTCATGGCGCTTGCCTGTCATCGACATCCTCCGTTGCCAAGATCGATTGATGGGGTAGCTAAAGATCATGTTCGATGGCGCGGACCGCGTGCGCGACAAGTGCCACGCGGGGGCATCGCGCAGTCTTCCGATCGACTGCCAGGTGGTGCGCCGTCGGGGAACGTCCGCGCCTCGCCAGGGGCGGTTGGACCCGTCCAGTGGGACGCGCGAAGCTCGGAGCGATAACCACTCCATGTAATCATTCATGTCGTATAAGTAAAATTTTTACCCTAGATCTTCCAATGGTGTAACAAAAAGAAGTCAAATATGTGTTTTATGTCTCATTCAGATTCGCTCCGCTTAGGATTGGCTACTACGCATGACACCGGCTAACCTTTTCACAGGTTACATCATCCTTGCTGGGGAGAGGGAACCGGACATGAGCGAAGATCGCGCTGGTTCGCCGGTCATGGTGAGCGGCCAAGCGGGAGGCGAAGAGCCCGTCGTGTTCCGCGGATGCTCCGAGTACGGCCCCGCGCAGATACACGCGGGTATCGGCGATCACGGCTACGGCGGTGCCTCGACTGGCATGAGGTTCGCCTGTTCCTCCGAGGGATCGCATCCCGCGGCGGGAGGACTCGTCGCCTTCTGCGAGCAGGTCGGCTGCGGTCATATGGAGCCCACGGCCGACCTGGGCGACCGGGAGTGCCGCTACTGCGGCACGGTGATGTCGGTGACTAGCCGGGTGGACCCGACGCGTTCGGTCACGCCCTCGCTTCGAGGGGAGCAGGGCGCATGAGCATCCTGGCTGCCGAGCCTGTCCACGCAGCCAATCGGGTACGGCCCCAGATCGCCTCCGGCCGAGGCATCTACCTGTACGACGAGGAGGGCCGGCGCTACCTCGACGGTTGTTCGGGCGCCGTCGTGGCGAACATCGGCCACGGCGTCACCGAGGTCAATGCGGCTATCGCCGCGCAGGCCGAGCAGATCGCGTTCGTGTACCGCACACAGTTCGACAACGCCCCGGCTGTTCGACTGCAGCGGCGGCTGGCCTCTCTCACCCCGGGTGATCTCGATGCGGTCACGCTGGTCAACAGCGGTTCCGAAGCGAACGAGGCGGCTATCCGGCTCGCCGTCCAGTACTGGCGGGCCGTGGGGCAACCGGGCAAGACGAGGATTCTGGCTCGCCGGACGAGCTATCACGGTATGACGATGGGTGCGCTGTCGCTGTCCGGGCATCCGCACCGCCGTGAGGGCCTCGAATCACTCCTGATCGACGTGCCGCGAGTGGTCTCACCGTATGCGTGTCCGCCCGGGCAGGGCCGCGAGTGGGCAGCCGACTGGGATCGCATGATCCGTGAGGTCGGCGCCGACCAGGTGGCCGCGGTGATCGTGGAGCCTGTGGTGGGCGCCGCCGGCGGCGCAATTCCGTCTCCGCCCGGCTACCTGCTCGAGCTGCGCACGATCTGCGACCGCCACGGGGTGCTTCTTATCGCCGACGAGGTCATGACGGGCCTTGGTCGGACCGGCGTCTGGTTCGCCTCCGCGGTCGACGGTGTCGTCCCCGACATCGTCACCGTCGGCAAGGGCATGAGTGCCGGTTACGCACCGATGGCAGCGATGATCACCCGTGTCGGGCTCGACCGGACGGTACGCGCCACAGGTACGGACCGGGTGTTCGGCCACACCTACAGTGGCAATCCCCTGGGCGCCGCCGCCTGTCTTGCGGTGCTCGACTACCTCGAAGACCATGATCTTCTGCTGCGTGCCCGGGAGGCCGGCAGCATTCTGCGCGAGGGGCTGCTGAGCCTCGCGCAGCGCCACCCCGCCATCAGCGACGTGCGCGGGCAGGGCCTCCTGCTCGGCATGGAACTCGCCGGCGTCGATGTCGGACCCCATGCCGCGCAGCGCCTCACCGACCTCGCATTCGACTGCGGCCTGCTGCTCTATCCAGCAGGCACCGACGAATCCCCCGACGCCGTGATCATCGCACCGCCACTAGTCATCGAGGACGGGCAGCTTGACGAGCTGTTGGGCCTCTTGGACGAGTCACTCACGCTCCTCGAGCAGTAGGTCCCCGCCCCATCCCATCCCACCCCGCAATGGAGGAAGACGATGGACCTGCAGTGGAACGACGAACAGCAGGAACTCCGTGACGGTTTCGCCGAGTTCGGCCGAAGGGAGGTCGCGGCCCGGGCGGACGCATGCTATCGGTCCGCGCGTTTCGACCAGGAATCATGGCAGGCGCTGGCCGACACCGGATTCTGGCGGCTACCCGTCCCCGTCGAGTTCGGAGGTGCCGGCCGTAGCTGGTGGGAGTTCGCCGCAGCGCTGGAGGGGCTCAGCTCCACCAGCACCGACCTGGGATTCCTGCTGTCGATCGTCGCGCACAGCGGCATCATTCGCGGCCTGGTCGACTTTGGCAGCGAGGCCCAACGGGAACGTTGGCTGGAGCGGTTGATGTCCGGCGCGGTCGGGGCGACCGCGATGACCGAGGACACCGGTGGCTCGGATGTTGCCCGGGTCGCGACCAAGGCCACCGCCGTCGACGGCGGCTACTTTCTCACCGGCGCGAAGCGACACATCACCAACGCCCCCGTTGCCGATATCGCGCTTGTCCTGGCCCGTATTCCCGAACTAGGCGCCAGCGACATCACCGTCTTCATCGTCGAACGAGGCCAGCCCGGCCTGAACGCCGGTGAACCGGAGGTGATGTTCGGCAACCCGACGAGTCCGACCGGACCGTTGGACTTCCACGAGGTCTTCATCGACACCAATGGTGTGATGGGAACTCCCGGCGACGGCCTGCAGACCATCTACCGGGTAATCGCGATGGATCGTCTGCTGTACGGCATCATTGCCGCCGCCTTCATCGAGCCGATCTTGGCCGAAACGCTGCTGTACGCCCGCAACCGCGACGCGTTCAAGGCACCGATCGCCGACCACCAGTATATCCAGGGCCGGCTGACCGACTTGCGGATCACCAGCGACACCGTCCGCGCCGTCTCCTACACCGCCCTCGACCAGCTCCTGTCCGGCCATCCCGCCGCGTCCGCCACCTGCTCGGTCGCGAAGATGCTCGCCTGCGAGGGGCTGTGCCAGGCGACACAGCACGCCATGGCGATCTTCGGGCATCGCGGCTACATGCTCGGTCCGATCACCCGTGCCGCCGCCGACGCACTCGGAACCCGCATCGCGGGCGGTACCAGCGAGATGCAGCGCAAGAACATCTTCAACCAGCTCCTGCGCCTGCACGACGCGAAGGAGGTCTCGCCGTGGCTCACCTCGGACCTCAGCCTGGCATGACCGCACAGCTGATCCATACGGTCGCCGAGATCGACTGCGCCGATCGTTGGGCCAACGAACTCCCCGTGCTCGCCACCCCGGTCCTGCTCTGGCTCGCCGAACTCGCGTGCATGGACGCGACCGCGACCGCGGTCGACGGCAGCCAGATGACCCTGGGGCTGAGCCACTCCAGCACCCACCTCGCCCCCACCCTGCTCGGCGACACCATCGTCATCAACGCCACGCTGACGAAGGTGGAAGGCGGAACCCTCGAGTTCACCGTGCACGCCGACGACTCGAACGACCGCATCTTGAGCGGCATCCACCAGCGCGCCGTCGTCGACCGCTCGCGCTTTCTGCGCCGACTCGAAAGCAAACGGGCCACGCCCTCTCGCCAGGCCGTGGCGATCGCCGCTGACCATCCGGTTCCCACCGACCCCCGATCCGGAGGGCAACGATGACCACGATGACCACCGCGCCCGGTGACCGCAGCATCGGTGTGCTTGGCACCGGCTCCTACCTGCCCGAGGCGGCACGCGACAACGACGAGATCGCACGCCGCTACGGCGTCGACAACAACTGGATCATCCGCAAGACCGGTATCGCCGAACGCCGTATCGCCGCGCCCACCGAGGCCACATCGGACCTGGCCACCGCGGCCGGCCAGCGGGCCCTGGAAGCCGCCGGTGTCGACGCGGCCGACCTCGACCTGGTGGTCGTCGCCACCTCCTCGCCCGATCAGCCACAGCCCGCGACCGCCTGCATCGTGCAGGCCAATCTCGGAGCGTCGCACGCCGCAGCCTTTGACATGAACGCCGTCTGCACCGGTTTCGTCTACGCCACCGCGGCCGTGGCCGCGATGATGCGCGGTACTCCCGGCATGCACCGAGCGCTGGTCATCGGCGCGGACACCTACTCCCGCATCCTGAACGATCAAGACAGGTCCACCAGCGTACTGTTCGGTGACGGTGCTGGCGCGGTGGTCCTCGGCCCGGTACCCAGCGGCTATGGCGTCCTCGCCAGCGATCTGAACGCCGACGGACGGCTCGCCGATCTCGTCACCGTCCCGGCGGGTGGCAGCCGCCAGCCTGTCTCACCCGAAGCTTTGGCGTCACGCAAGCACCTGTTCCACATGAACGGTCGCGAGGTGCGGCAGTTCGTCTGGCAGGTGGTCCCGGCGGCCGTCCTGGCGATACTCGCTGCCACCGACACCACCGTCGCCGACCTCGATCTCGTCGTACCCCACCAGGCCAACGGTGTCCTGGTCCGTGACTGCCTCGCCAGTCTCGACTTCGACGAGGACCGGGTGCACTACACCGTCGATCGCTACGGCAACACCGGCGCCGCATCCGTCGCCGTCACCCTTGACGATGCCGTCCGCG
>NZ_CEVIVD010000070.1:2589-11233 GCF_982290655.1 Protofrankia sp. CiP1_Cm_nod3 | reverse complement strand
TCCCAGCGCCAGGTCGGGTTTCTCGCTGTCACCGCGGCGACCGTTCTGTGGGCGTTCGGCGCCACCGTCGCCGGCAAACTGTTCCGCGCCGGAGTCGCGCCCCTCGAGCTGGTGGAAGCACGCACCTACATCACCGCCGTGGGACTTGGCCTGTTCAGCTACCTCTGGCACGCCCGCGCCGGCGATCGGACCCCCACCAGCGAGAACCCCCCGCGGTTTAGACACACCCTCGTGTTCGGACTGGCCGTCGGCACCGCCAACGCCGCCCTGTTCCTGGCCATCGCGCGCCTACCTGTCGCCGTGGCGATCGTGCTGCAGAACATCGCTCCCGCCCTCGTCGTTCTGTGGACGCTGCTGGCCCAGCACAAGCGGCCATCGGCGACGGTGCCCATCGCGCTGGCCATCATGATCCTCGGGGTAGCGTTCGTCGCCGACCTTCCGGCCGCCGGAACCGGCCGGATCAGTCTGACCGGTCTCGCCTACGGCCTGCTGACCGCGGTCGCCGTCGCGTCGTTCTCTGTCCTCGGCGAAAGCTCCAGCCGTGCCTACGGCGCGGCTGCCTCCATGGCCCGAGCCTTCGCCGTCTCCGCACTCGCCTGGGTGATCATCCAGGCCCCGCAGGGCTGGCCACGCATCCTCACCGACACCCGCCATCTCCCCAACGTCCTGCTCGTCGGCATTCTCGGCACCCTCGTACCTTTCGTCCTGTTCTCGTGGGGTGTCGCCCGGGCGGGTTCGCAGGCGGCCTCCGCCGCCACCGCTCTCGAACCCGTCTTCGGTGTCGTCCTCGCATGGCTCTGGCTCGGTCAATCCCTCAACCTGCGTCAGCTCATCAGCGCAGCCGTTCTCATCGCGGCCGTCCTCTACCTGCGAACCCAGATGCCCCCTCCGCACGTCCCACCAGCCGTACAGCAACCCCCAACCCGAACGGCTCATCCATCCACCAGCCTGGGCGGCAACGAGGACCCCGATAGTGCACAGCGCACACCCAAGGCAACGACCGTCGCATATCCGAAGCAGCCGGTCCGACGGCCAGACAGCCAACCCGCCATGATCAACCGGCTGCTCCCCGGACGCCTTCAACGACCAGCGACACCGCGGCCACCCACCGACGATGATCTCAAGAGCGAAGGGCCGGAGACCCCCATACCACAGGAGTACAGGGATCCCACCGCTGATCCGGACGCATGATCATGACTATGGTGCGTCGTCTCATCCCCGTCGATGATCAGCGACAGCGAACAAGACGATTGCGCCTATTCCTACAACGGTGGCGCACCTCGCGCCCGCCTGGGCGCCTTTCGTAAGCCCCACCACGACGCCGATGACCACTGACACTGCCAGGATCAGGACGGCGAGGCCACGCAGGCGGCCTGCGGACCACATATCTCGGTTGTTGTCAGCCACGACACCAATGGTGATATTTTTCCTGTCTGCGGTCACCCGGTTACGGCATGTCGGCGAGAGCCGGGCAACCCCGGCCGGCCCAGGGGCGAGGACAGGCCCACGAACCGACATCACCCCGCGTCAAGATCGCCCCACCGCCGCCGCGCCGTCGAACTCCTCCCGGCGACTTCTGACCCGGGCACCGAGACGGACAAGATCAATTCTTAGCGTTCAATCCTGCGGAAATCTGCGCCTCACCCGGAACGAGTACGTAAGTGGCTGCTGGAGCAGCCACTTACACACTCGTTAACATGATCGCTTTTGTTTCCGTATCCCGTTTCGGGATACGGTGGATCTTGGTCGGTGTTTTTCCGGATGGGGTTCGTGGCCTGCGGAAACGCTTGAAGGCCGCTGTCCGTTGCGCGACCGCTTGAGCGGCCTTCGGACGGCGGCCCACGGTCACAGGTCGTTGCCGGCGTAGGAGAGGTTGAAGCTTTTATTGGTCAGGGGGAAGTCGGGGACGATGGTGTCCGCCAGGGCGATGGGCAGGGCGGGCCAGTTGAAGAAGGACGGGTCGACGACCTTCACCCGGGCCAGGGTACGGTCGGGTGCGAGCTCGACACGGGTGGTGATGGTGCCGCGCCAGCCCTCGACGATGCCCACGCCCGAGGCGATGCCCGTCCCCGAACCGGCACCTACGCCCGGGCCCACGTCCGGACCGCCCGGGCCCACACCCGCACCGGGGCCGGGGAGCCGGCCGGTGGGGCCCAGGCCCGAGCCTGGATCCGCGTCCGAACCGGGCTTCAGGAGCGGACCAGGCCGGCCGGGGAGGTCGTCCCGGCCGGCCCCGGACGCGGGCCCGGGAGCGGACGCCGGCCCGGGTCCGAGACCGTGGGCGGACCTGGACGCGGGCCCGGGAGCGAGCTCGGCGCGCGTGACGCCGGAGGTCAGGCCGGCGGCGAGCGTCTCGACGAGGGCCAGGGAGACGTCGATCTCCTCCGCCCGGATGAGGAAGCGGGCCAGCACGTCCCCGCTGGTGTGCACGGGGACGGTGAGGGCGTCGCCGTAGTCGAGGAACGGATGGGCCTGCCGGGCGTCCACCCGTACGCCGCTGGCCCGGGCGACGTAGCCCAGGCAGCCCAGGTCGCGGGCGGCGCGGCCGTCGAGGCGGGCGGCGCCGGCGAAACGGTCACGTACGGTGCTGTGGCCGAGGGCGAGGGCGACGATGTCGCGGATGTCGTCGCCGATCGCGCGCATGCGGGCCGGATCCGGCAGGGCGCGGACGGCGGCGCCGCCGGGGACGACACCCCCGCGCAGCAGCCGGTGCCCGGTGACCTCCTGGTTGAGGCGCAGCAGCTGTTCGCGGACGCGCTGGGCCTGGGCGTTGAGGATGCCGTGACCGACGTCGTTGCACAGCGCGCCGAGGTCGGCGACGTGGTTGTGCAGCCGTTCGAGCTCGAGCAGGAGCGCCCGGGCGCGCCGGGCCGGCTCGGGGACGGCGGTGGCGGTGGCCTCCTCGACGGCGAGGCAGTAGGCCAGCGCGTGGCCGACGGCGGTGTCCCCGCTGATCCGTTCGGCCAGCGGCAGCCCCCGCGCCACGTCCCGCCGCTCGAAGAGCTTCTCGATGCCCTTGTGGACGAACCACAGCCGGGCCTTGAGCTTGAGGATGGTCTCGCCGACGACGGAGAAGCGGAAGTGGCCGGGCTCGATCAGTCCGGCGTGCACGGGCCCGACCGGGATCTCGTAGACGCCGTCGCCCTCGACGGTCAGGAACGGGAAGGGGCCCTCGGGCTCGGCGAACGGCGGCGGCGGGCCGGCGTCGGGCCGCATCGGATACCAGCCGCGGGGCCAGTGCGGGTGGCGCACCAGCCGGCGGGGCAGCGGATGGTTCAGCGGGACGATGCCGTGCAGGTCACGCATCTCGCGCTCGAACCGGCCGGCGGGGAAGGACAGGTGGGCGAGGCTCGGCAGCGCCGGGGTGTCCGGGTCGAGGCGGACGTGCAGTTCGACGCGGGAGTCGGGCGGGCCCTTGACGAACAGGTACACCACCCGGATGGCCGGGCCGCCCGGGGCGTCGGCGCCGTCGTGGTGGGCCGCGGCCAGGGCGAGGCGGTGGCCGTCGGCCAGCATCTCGCGGACCCGCCGGGGCAGTTCGGCGATCCCAGTGTCGATCATGGTCCGAGTGGTGTGGCCGTCACAGGAGGTATGGCCGCTGTGACCGGTGCGCGGCCGGTCGGGACCGGAGCCGGGGCGGGAGGTCGGGTCGGGACGCATGGGTGTCAGGGCCCTCCGGTGATCGCGGCGGCGGTGGACAGCAGGCTGCTCAGGGGGACGTCGCTGACGCCCAGGGCGGCGCAGGCCGCCAGCCCGACGGCCAGCGGCACCCACACCGCGGCACCGAACCGCACCGGCACGGTGACAGCGGTGCCGCCGTCCTGAACGGGCGCGGCGGCGATGCCACCGCCGTGCCGGGCCGGCATGGCGGTGGCGGCATCCTGGTCCGGCATGGCGGTCGTGGTGCCGCCGTCATGTACCGGCACGGCGACGGCAGCACCGTCCTTCTGGACCGGCGTGTCTTTCTGGACCAGCGTGGCGGCGGCGCCGCCGTTCTGGCCGGGGGCGGGGCCCAGCAGCATGTGGGCGGTGCGGGCGGTCATCGCCGCGAACGCGGCCAGCACCAGCACCAACGCGGCGGCGGTCGCCCAGCCCAGCCCCGCGGGCCCGGTGAAACCGGCGCGGGCGATGGCCAGTTCGGAGGCGAACAGGCTGAACGGCGGGAAGCCGAGCAGCGCCAGCACGGCCAGGCCGAACGCGGCGGCGAGGACCGGCGCCTGGCTCAGCAGCCCGCGGACCCGGCCGATGCGGGTGGTGTGCCGCAGGTGCAGGATGTGCCCGCTGGAGCAGAACGCGACGCTCTTGGCCAGCCCGTGGCCGGCGATGTGCAGCAGCACCGCGGAGGCCGCCAGCCGGGTGCCGGTGGCGGCGCCGAGCGCGATCAGGCTCATGTGCTCCATGCTGGAGTAGGCGAGCATGCGCTTGTAGTCACGTTGGCCGAGCAGCAGGGCAGCAGCCAGCGCGAGGGTGAGCACGGCGGCGCCGGCGAGCAGGGTCCGGGCGAACCCGGGGCCCAGTGCCACGTCCGCGATCACCTTGTAGCGCAGGATCGCGGTGAAGGACACCGCCAGCAGCACCCCGGACATCAGCGCCGACACCGGCGCCGGGGCCTGGCTGTGCGCGTCGGGCAGCCAGGCGTGCAGCGGCACCAGCCCGGCCTTGGCGCCGAACCCCAGGATGACCAGGGCGATACCCATCCGGGTGACGTCCGGATCCAGCTCGTGCGCCCGGGCGACGAGCACCGGCCAGTCCAGGGCGGAGGCTTCCGAGATGCCGGCCTGCCGGGCAGCGTAGTAGATCAGGATGGTGCCCAGGAAGGCCAGGGCGATCCCGGCGGAGCAGATGACGACGTACTTCCAGGCGGCCTCGACCGAGGCGCGGGTCCGCCGGTGGCCGACGAGGAAGGCGGTGACGATGGTGGTGGCCTCGATCGCCACCCACAGCACGCCGAGGTTGGCCACCAGGACGGCGACGGCCATCGCGGCCAGGAAGGCGTGCACCAGGATGCCGTAGCGGCGCGCGCCGCGGGCGTCGGTGTGCCCGGCGGCGTTCTCCGCCGCCAGGTAGGCGGGGCTGGCCGCGCAGGCGAGGACCGCGACCGCGCCGATGACCAGCAGGATCCACGCGGACAGGGCGTCGGCGCGGGCCAGCCCGCCGTAGCCGGTGACCGGCCCGTGCCCGGGGACGCGGACGGCCAGCACGACCGCGCAGCCCAGGATCGTGGCGGGGGAGACAAGACCCGCCCAGGCGGTGGCCGGCCGCCAGCCGAGCACGGCGTAGCCGGCCGCGGTGGCCAGCGCGGCCGCGACCGGGGCGGTCAGCAGCAGCGTGGCGGCGACGGACGTCGTGCCGGCGGGTGCCGCGGCGGCGAAGGCCGAGGCGGCGGACGCGGACGTTGCGGCGGCGGGTGCCAAGGCGGCGGACGTTGCGGCGGCGGATGTTGCGGCGGCGAAGGTCATCAGTCGTGCAGCTCCCGCAGGTCGTCGATGTCGGTCCCGCCGAAGGTGGCGTGTATCCGGGTCGTGAGGATCTGCAGGACCAGGACGGCGAGCAGCACGTCGAAGGAGACCCCGAGTTCGACGATGGGCGGCACGCCGGAGGTGGCCAGGAAGGCCACGGCGGTGATGCCGTTGTCCAGCAGCAGGAACCCGACCGCCTGGGCGAGTGCGCGGCGCCGGGTGACCAGGGTGAAGAAGCCGATGAGGACCACGGCCAGGCCGACCGGCAGCGCCCGGGTCGCCGGGCTGGGCGCCAGCTCCACCAGCGGGCGGGCCGCGGCGTAGGCGAGCAGGGTCAGCGCCGCGGCGGTCAGCAGCGAGGCCGCCACGTTGACCAGCGGCTCGGTCTCCCGGGTCTCCCCGCTGGTGGCCAGCACCCGCCGCATCAGGTACGGCAGCACCCCGGCGCGCAGCACCAGGATGCCGACGGCCACGGCCAGCAACTCGAACCGGTGCTCGTGGATGCCGGACAGGGCGGCGATGGCGGCCAGCGCCACCCCCTGGACGGCGAACAGGCGCACGAACGCGGTCAGTTCGCGGCGCCACAGCACCAGCACGGCGGCGAGCAGGAACACCCCGCAGGCCAGGTCGAGCAGCTGGGTGTACGTACCGGTGCTCATCGTGGCCCACCCTGTGCGGGGCGGCGAGGTGCGGGGCGGCGAGACAGGATCATGGGCGGGCTCAGTTTCCGGGTAGGAAGAACGAGGCGCCGACGGCGAGCAGCGCGAGCAGGAAGGAGCCGGTGAGCAGCTCGGGCACCTTGAACAGGCGCATCTTCGCCCAGAACACCTCGGCCGCGGCCAGCCCGGCGCCGAGCAGGGCGACCTTCCCGGCGAAGAGCGCCAGCGCCAGCGGCAGGGCCGCCGCCGCAGTGCCGGTGGCGATCCCCCAGGGGACGAACAGGCTGGTGAGCAGGCCCAGCAGCACCGTCAGCCGCATCTGGGCGCCGAGCTCGATCAGGGCGAGATCCGGGCCGGCGTACTCCAGGATCATCGCCTCGTGGATCATCGTCAGTTCCAGGTGCGTGGACGGGTTGTCCACCGGCAGCCGGCCGGTCTCGGCGAGGGTGACCACGGCCAGGGCGACACCGGCCAGCAGGCTGGCGGGGGAGGCCAGCCGGGCCGGGTCGTGGACGCCGTGCGCGACGATGGTGGGCAGGTTGGTCGACCCGGCCGGGATCGACAGCGCGACCACCGACAGCAGGATGGTCGGCTCCACCAGCGCGACCACGGTCATCTCACGGGACGCGCCCATGCCCCCGAAGGCGGTCCCGGTGTCCAGGCCGGCCAGCGCCAGGATCACCGTGCCCAGCGCCAGCAGCGTCACCACGACGAGCAGGTCCGCGCTGTCACGCACCGGGGTGGCGGTGGACGCCAGCGGCACCAGCGCGGCGACCACGAGGGTGGTGGCGACCAGCAGCAGCGGCGCCAGCCGGAAGGCCGGGCCGGTGCCCACCGGGGTGATGGGCTGCTTGCGCAGCAGTTTGCGCAGGTCCCGCCATGGCTGTCCGACGCCGGCGCCGGCGCGTCCCTCCATCCGGGCCCGCACCTGCCGCATCAGCCCGGTCAGCAGCGGCGCCCCGGCAACCACGACGACGATCTGGGCGAGTACCGCCACCGTCCCGACCGCGCTCACCGGGTCACCGCCAGCACCAGCAGGACGGCGACCAGCCCGCAGAACCCGTAGCCGAGGTAGCGGTGCACACTGCCGTTGGCCAGCTTCCGTGCGGACACACCCGCCCCGGCCAGCGCCGCCAGCACCGGCCGGTACAGGCGGTACTCGATCCGGTCCGGGATCCTCCGCTGGAAGCGGACCCGTTCGACCAGGTAGGCCGATTCACGGGTCGGGGTGACGTCGACGTCCTGCTCGGGCGCGAGCACGTCGTCGAACACACGCTGTAACGGTTCGGCGAACGAGGTGGCCGTGTACTGCATGCGGGCGCTCGGCGCGCCGCCGCCGCAGTCCCACAGCTCGGCCCCGACACGACGGGGGTGGCGCGTAAGCAGGCGCGTCGCCGTCGCCACGGCGAGTATCGCGGCCGCCAGCGCCGCCGCCACCCACAACGGCGACAGCGTCGTGGCAAGCCGGTCCAGCCGGACGTCCACCCCGCCGCCGGGCAGCGCCCGCCCGACGTCCGCCCCGGCCGGGCCGGGGCCGGCCGCCCCGGCTGGCCCGACGGGCCCGGTCACACCGGTCGCCGCGACCGCGTCGGACAGGCCGCCGGCCAGTGTCCCCGGGACCAGCGCCAGGGCGGCGCAGCCGGCGGCGAGCAGCCCCATCCCGGCGAGCATGACCGGGGGGCTCTCCCGCGCCGAGGCGGCCTCGGCGCCGCGGGGGCGGGCGAAGAACCCCACCCCGAGCGCCTTGACGAAGGTGGCGGCGGCCAGCCCCGCGGACAGCGCGATGGCGGCGACCGCCAGCGGCAGCGCCACCGCGCTGGCCGTCCCCGGCACCCCCAGCCCGTGCACGAGCGACTCCAGCAGCAGCCACTCGCTGACGAACCCGTTGCCCGGCGGCAGCGCCACCGCCCCCAGCGCACCCACCGCGAACAGCCCGGCCGTCACCGGCATCCGGGCCCGCAGCCCGCCCAGCGCGTCCAGGTCACGCACGCCGGTGGCCCGCAGCACCGACCCGGCCGCGCAGAACAGCAGCGCCTTGAACGCGGCATGGTTGACCACGTGCAGTAACGCGGCGGCGAGCGCCAGGGCGGCGAGGGGCCGTTCCCCGGCGGCGGCGAACATCCCCGCCGCACCGGCGCCGATCAGGACCAGGCCCATGTTCTCGCTCGTCGAGTACGCCAGCAGCTGTTTGACGTCGGTGGCCATCGCCGCCTGCAACATCCCGTACACCGCCGAGACCGCCCCGGCGGCCAGCAGCACCAGCCACCACCAGCGCGGCCCGCCCCCGAGCAGGTCGAACCCGACGCGGATCACCCCGTAGACGCCCAGGTTCACCATGGCCGCGCTCATCAGCGCCGAGACGTGGCTGGGCGCCTGCGGATGCGCCCGCGGCAGCCAGGCGTGCAGCGGGACCGTGCCCGCCTTGGACGCGAACGCGGCAACCGCCAGCACGAAGACCGTGCTACGGACGGCCGGCGGCACCTCGCCCGCGCCCGCGCGCAGCGCAGTGAACGTCTCACCGCCGGC
>NZ_CEVIVD010000070.1:0-2227 GCF_982290655.1 Protofrankia sp. CiP1_Cm_nod3 | reverse complement strand
GACCGGTGCTCGGCCAGCACCAGCAGCAGCGAGGTGACCGCCATCAGCTCCCACAGCAGCAGGAAGGACGACACGCTGGACGCCGCCGGCACCAGCAGCAGCGTGGCCGCGAAGACGGGTAACACCGCCTGCACCCCGCGGGCGGACACCCCGTGCCCGGTGTAACCGATCCCGTAGAGCGCCACCGGCGCCACCACCGCGCCGGAGACGGCCATGAACAGCCCCGAAAGGGCGTCCACCGTCAGATGCACCCCGGCCAGCGGCAGCAGGCCGGGCAGGCTCGCCGACCACGGCGCGCCACCGCCGCTGGTGCCGCCGCCACCGGCGAGCGCCGCGAGCCCGGCGGTGAGCCCGGCCACGCCGACCCCGGCGGTGCACACCCCCACCAGAGCCGGCCGCACCCGCTCGGGGGTGAACGCCCCGGCCACCGCCCCGACGCCGGCCAGCCCGGTGGCGGTGGCCAGCGCCGGCCCGACCAGACCGCTCACTGGCGGGTCACGGTGCGTAGCGCGGCCACGATCGCGTCCGGCTCCGGCGGGCAGCCCGGCACCTGCAGGTCCACTGGCACCACGTCGGCCACCGAGCCCTGCACGCCGTAGCCGCCGGCGAACTCCCCGCAGTTCAGCGCGCAGTCACCCACCGCTATCACCAGCCGGGGCCGTGGTGTCGCCTCCACCGTGCGGCGCAGCGGCTCGGCCATGTTGCGCGTCACCGGCCCAGTGACCAGCAGCACGTCCGCGTGCCGGGGTGACGCCACCACGCGCGCCCCGTACCGCTCGGCGTCGTACACCGGGCCGAACGCGGCGGCAATCTCGATCTCGCACCCGTTGCAGGACCCGGCATCGACGCATCGCACCTGTACCGAGCCGGCGAGCCCGCGGGCCGCCGGTGGGCACTCCGCCCGCGGCGCCGGCGGGGCCTGTTCGGCCACCCGCCCGGTGTCGCGGATCTTACGCAGCAGATTCACCACATGCTCCTGATGTTCGGTGACGACGTCCTTCCTGGTGAGCGGAAGGTGACCAGACGTTGCGTCGGGTGCTGTACGTGCTGTTTCGGAGCAACCGACGACGCCGCGATCCACACCGTCACGCGCCGTGCTGCCACGGCACGATCGGTGCTGCCGCGGTCCACACCGTTGTGATCTGCGTCCGCGACCCGTGTCGCCATGACCTGTGTCAACACGCTTCGCGCCGCCATGGTCATGCCGTCGGTGGATGGTGCGTCCGTCGGGCCGCAGTCACCCCGTGGGCCGCGTCTCCCCCGCATGCAGACACGGCCTCACGTACGGCACGCCGACCTTACCAATTGCAAACATTAGCAACTGAAGGAGATGCCAAGAGCCGCCGGTACCCCCGCCGTCCACCGTCCGCCGAACCCTGGCCCGGCAGGCCTGTCCGGATGATGTTCCGCGTCGCGGGGATGCCTTGACCTCGACCGCGGTTGAACTCCCAGCATGATCATGTTTTTCCGGCGGATCGGAGAGGGGATTTTTATGATCATGAAGGAGTATTCCGAGCGGGAGCTTGCCTCCCAGCCCATCGGCTACTGGAGCGGTGAGGCGTACCGCGCGGTGGTCGGGCGCATCCGTACGGAGCTGGCCACGGAAGATCTCACCCAGCCGCACTGGTGGACGCTCAACCATGTCGCCGGTGCCCCCGGCGCGTGGAGCCGGGCGAAGCTCGTCGAGCGACTGGCCCCGTTCGACGATCTCGGAATCGATTTCGACGACGTCTTCGACGATCTGATCACCCGAGGATGGATGACGGAGGACGCCTTGACGCGCTCACTGGCGCTGACCAGAGTTGGGGAGGCTGGGCTGCTGCGCGCCAGGGAGCGCACCGCGCGCGCTCACGGACAGACGCACGAAGGCATCGCAACGGCCGACTACGTGACGGCACTCAACGTCCTGCGCCGCATGATCGATAATCTGGGCGGCAACAGCGACCTTCCCTGATCCCCTCGATAACCAGCTTTCCCAAGGAAAGCCCTGGTCAGCCCCACGCTATATCACTCAGCCGTACCTTCGTACCGCCGGCAAGCGAGGATCGTCAGTCGTGGATGACGTCGTCGATGGTGGTCGCGGTGCCCACGCGGCGTAGCCAGACATCCAGCTGGGCCAGGTCGGCGCAGGCCATGATCCGCTCACGGACCGCCTCGGGCACCGGCACGCCGCGCGCGTCGAGCACGGTCAGCACCGCCCGCCCTTCCCCACGGGCCTCCCCACGGG
>NZ_CEVIVD010000069.1:22714-25982 GCF_982290655.1 Protofrankia sp. CiP1_Cm_nod3 | reverse complement strand
CACCTACACCCTCCTCGCCCTCTCCCTCACAACCACCTGATACGTAAGCCGCCCGGATTACCCCCATTTGGGGTGATGCCGAAGACATCCGAGGTACTGACTCCTCACAACCGGCTGGCCAGGGCTCGCGACGGACCCGCTCCGAAAAGTGGCCGGTGCCCGAAGCCCGCTACGCCGTCTACCTCAAGGAGCGTGACCAGTGAGTGAGGTTCACAACTACGACAAGGACAGCTTCCTGGCGGAGTTCTTCCCTGACGACGCCGACCGTCAGGAGGCCGAGTCCGGTACCCGGCGGCTCGTCGCCGAGAACCGCGCCCATCGGCTCGCCGAGATGCGTCGCCGCCTCGGCCTGACCCAGGCGGAGGTCGCCGACCGCATGCACGTCCGTCAGGAACGCGTCTCCGCGATCGAACGGGCCACCGTCGACGCCAGCGGACTGCGCACGCTTGCCGCCTCTGTCAGGGCCCTCGGCGAACGCCTGTAGATCATCGCCGACTTCGGCGGCGAACGACTCGTCATCGGCTGAGCATCACGATCTCAAATCCCTCATATCCGCCGGCCGCGCGGCGCCCGGCACTACGTCCGTGGCCATACGTCAGTGACGTCAGTGGACGCGATAAATGCGTACCTGGACGCCCATGCTCGCGGCCCCGGCCACCGCGGTGTCGATTGCGGCCTCCTGCGCCGGGGTCAGTGGGGTGTCCGGGATCACCACGTCGAGTACCCGCGCTGTTTCCGGGCCGATGGTCATGGTGTGGCCGCCACCCGTCCAGGTGCTCTCGCCGACACCGGCAATGTCACCCGCCGCGTTCTCGATGACTCTGGTCAGCCCCGCGCCCTGATACGTCTTCTTCGCGGTGTCGACCGACTTGAGCTGGCCGGCCTCCAGCGCCGGCGCGTCCCGCCCGCCCGGCCCGTAGACAGCACGGTCGAAGCGGCGGAAGTTGCCGTAGAAATGCGTGCCGGGTGTGGCGGACGCCATGGCGGCTTCCGCGCCTCTGCCCTGGATCACGCTGCCCTGCCCCCAGATCGTGGGCCCGCCGGACACGGGCGGCGCCGCGGGCGGCTGTGCCGGCGGCGCCCCGGTGGGTTGGCCCCCAGGTGAGGCCGGACGGCCGGCGGGCGGGCCGCTACCACCGCTACCGCTACCGCTACCGCTACCGCTACCAGTGGTACTGGTACCAGTGGCAGCGGCGGGCCGTTCCGCCGCTCTGGCCGCTCTGGCCGCTCTGATCCGCGCGGCGCCGGCCGCCGCGGCCGGGAGCAGCCCTTCGGCCAGATCGCCGACCTGGCCGTATTTCTCCGCGTCCTCCGGGGACGCGCCGAGCGCGTGTGCGGCGCTTCGCACCACCCCGCCGATGGGCGTTCCCGGATTGAACTCCCGGGCTCTGCTGGCGGACTCGTCCGTGTTGGTCGCGATTCGTCCGCTGGGCTGGAGGTAGCGCGTCTGATCCGTTTTCGGGAGGACCCGGTACAACAGCTCGCCCGGTAGTTCCCGGGCCTTTTCCCGCGGGAAGTTCCACCAGAAACGCAGGCCGTACCTGTCGATGAAGTCGCCGCGGCGCATCGTGGCGAAGTCGACGAGCTGCTGCCGGTTGATGCCGAGGCTTTCGATTCTTTTGTCGTCCTGCCGGCGTTCCTCGTCGGCCGGGTCCGGATCCAGGCCGGAACGGTCGACATTGGCGGTCGGGGCGGCATGGGCATAGCCGTACAGATTCAGCCCGCCGGCCGTGCCGACGGGGTCGGGGGCGGTCCAGCGGCCCAGCCAGGGGGCGTAGTAGCGGGCGCCGTGGAGTTGGAGGCCGGTTTCGTCGTCGCGTTCGGCGCCGGTGAAACGGTAGCGTTTCAGGCTGATTCCGGCGCCGGGGCGGGCGCTTTCGTAGGCGGTGGTGCCGTAGGCGTGGAACTCCTCGTAGCTCAGGACGTTCCAGGCGTCGTCCAGTTCGACGTTGGTGCTGCCGAGGTGGTCGCCGAGCTGGTAGCGGGTCAGCGGCGCGCCGGCCGCGGTCGTGCCGGCGACCGGCTGGCCGGCGATCATGGTGGGGCGTTCGAGCAGGGCGGTGACACCGCCGCCGGTCTCCACCCGCAGGGTCTCGTGCGCCTCGGTGAGGGTGCCGGCGACGGTGGTGGTGTCGAACTCGGCGGCGCCGACATACCGGCGTTCCTCCAGCCGGTTGCCGTTGTTCTTCACGACGACCTTGCGGGCCCGCTGCCCGTCGTGCCCGTACTGGTAGTAGGCGGTGAGCGTGCCGTGGGCGACGCAGCGGACCGGCTGCCCGCGCCAGCCGGGGGTGAACACCAGCCCGCCGAGGGTGAGCGTGTTGCCGCGGCCGTCGTAGCCGGCCGGTTCCGCGGCGGTCGACGCGCCGGTGACCTGGGAGGACACCAGCCGGTTGCTCGCCGCCGCCACCACGTTCGTCCGGGTCCACTCCGCTCCGGGGGCGGCCGCGAGCTGCCGGTGGCGTAGCTCGGTCAGGTTGCCGCCGTGGTCGTAGGTGAAGGTCTCGACGTAGCGGACGACGGCGGTCAGGTCGTTCGGGTCGGGCAGGTCGCGGACGGGGGGCCGCCGGTCGGCGGCGGCGGTGGTGTGGCCCGTCCCGGCGAGCTCCCGGCCCTCGGAGGTGACGAGCTGGTAGAGGTCGTCGTAGCCGAAGACCCGGTCGGCGGTCACCACCGTGTTGCGGTAGAAGTTCGCCTGCTGGGCACTGTCGGTGATGCGCAGGATGTTGCCGGCGGCGTCGTAGCCGTACCGCAGGTCCTGGACGGGGTCCTGGCCGCCGGCCGGGCCGGTCCTGGTGGTGCGGATGCGGGTGACCCGGTGGGTTCGCTCGTCGTAGCTCGTCGTCACGGTCGCGTGGGACCCGGCGGGGCCGAACACGGTCTTCTCCCGGCGCCGTTTCACGTCGTAGACGACGCTGTCGACGACTGTCCGCGAGCTGCCACCGCGGGGGGTGGCCTCCAGATGGTCGACCAGGCCGGCCGGGTTGTACCGGACGGCCAGCACGCCGCCGTCCGCCGCCGTGGTGGTGACCGGGCGGCTGAGCGCGTCGAACACGCTGGTGGTCAGGCTGCCCGGGGCCGCCTCCAACGCGGCCGAGGCCGCGGCGAGGCGGCTTTCCGGGGTGGGCGCCGCCGTGGCCACGCCCGTCCAGTCGGGCTCCCGGTCGTAGGCGACGGCGAACCGGCGCGCCGACCCGGTGATGTTGCCGCGGAAGTCCCGGCGCAGGGTCTCGGCGAGCCCGGCGCCGTCGAACGTCTGCTGGGCCAC
>NZ_CEVIVD010000069.1:21725-22393 GCF_982290655.1 Protofrankia sp. CiP1_Cm_nod3 | reverse complement strand
GCCGAGCAGGTAGCGGGGGCCGGCGGCGGCCGGGTCGTCGTCGCCGTAGCCGATGACCGACCGGCAGACCTCGCCCGGCGCCGCCAGCTGCCCGGCGGCCGGTCCCCCACCGACCGCCCCGGCGCCCACCGGGCCATCGGGAGACGGGCCGATAGGCGCTGGGGCGGGGAGGGTGGTGTCGCGCACCCAGGTCCGCACCGGGCGGCCGAACAGGTCGTACTCCGGGCGGGCCCGCACCTCGTACGGCGCCGCCGCCGGCGTCCACGGGCCGCAGCCGTGCCACTCGCGTAACGGCCGTCCCAGCGCGTCCGGCATCGTCCGGCTGGTCCCGGCGTCCGGGCTGGTCGTGACGAGTGGGCGGCCGAGCAGGTCGTAACCGTGGGTCGCCACGACGACCCCACGCGGGTCGGTCACCGACAGCACCCGCCCGTCGATGTCGAAGACGGTGGTGGTCACCAGGTCGGCCGTGCCGTTGCGTTCGACGGTCTCGACCGTGCGGCCGAGGGCGTCGAGCCGCGCGGTCGTCGGTGTGCCGGCGTGTGCCAGCGACGCCGCGGCCGCGGCCTTCTCCTCGTCGGTGGCGCCGGGCGCGGTGCGGGCGGCCAGCCAGTCCGAGTCGGCGACCGTGTCGTTGCGGTCGAAGGTCCGCACGGACCAGATCCCCGGTT
>NZ_CEVIVD010000069.1:8013-21353 GCF_982290655.1 Protofrankia sp. CiP1_Cm_nod3 | reverse complement strand
CGGCCCTGGTGTGGGTGCCGTCCGGGAAGTCGATTCGGGTGGCCCGGTCGACCGGGTCGTAACGCAGCGTCGTCGGGAAGCCCAGTTCGACCAGCTCGGTCTCGGTGTCGTAGCGGTCGTCCGGGGCGAAGTAGGGATCGAAGCGGCGGACGGGCCGGCCCTTGCCGTCGAAGACGGTGCGGCCGGTGCCGATCCAGCGCGGCCCGGCCATGTCCCGAACGGCCGCCCGCCCGGTCGCGGGGTCGACAACCAGCGCGCCGGCCGGGTCGCGGAACGGCGCCGGGCCGCTCTCGGCCTGCGCCTTGGTCTGGACGGCCACGCCCGCCCCGGAGAAGTAGGTGACCGACTCCGTCCAGTCGCTGCCAGCGGCGTCGGCGGTCCGTGACCGGGTGCGGACCGAGTTCGGGACGCCCCGCTCGTCCCAGGCGGCGAGGTCGAGGGTGTACTCGTGGTCCCACTCGCCTGGTGGGGCGCCCTCCCCGGCGGCGCCGGTCAGCCGGGTCGCGGTCACCATGCCGAGCGCGTCGAACCGGGCGGCCGCGACCGTGCCGTGCGGGTCGGTGACAGCCCGTGGCGTAAGCGTCCGGTAGTCGTTGGTGGCACGCGACAGGTTCCACCGCGGCCCGGCCGGGTCGGCGGTGAAGCGGTCGGTTCCCGGCACGGCCGCCGCGCGGGTGACCAGCAGCCGTTCGGGCAGCAGCGCGTGGACGTCCAGGCCGGCGAAGATGCCGAGGCCGAACGGGTCGACCTGGGCGGTCGGGGCGAAGAAGGCGGCCGGGTCGGGCTGGCTGACCGGCGACGACACCCACCACAGCGGTTCGCCGTCACCGTCCGGCGCCGACTCGTAGTGACCGTCGGTGACGATCGTGGCCGCGTCCAGGTCGGCGGCGACGTCGGCGAGTTGGTCGGCGGTGAGCGCCGCCGCGACCGTGCGGCGGGCCAGCGCACGTCCGGTGAACGAGCCGAAGGGCAGTTCGCGGCGGGCGTCGTCGTCCCAGTAGAGGGCGCGGGTGACCCTCCGCTTACGCCGGCGGAGGACGTGGGCCGGGGGCACGGGACCCGCCGGGCCGACCGGGCCGACGGGCTCGGCCGGGCCGACCGGGCCGACGGGCTCGGCCGGCCCGGCGGCGGGCGCGACGGGCGCGGCGGCGAAGCCGGCGAGGGTGGCGGCGTCGAACCGGCCGGACGCGGGCAGCGGAGGGTGACCGAGGACCTCGAAATGCCGCTCCTCGACCGGGACGCCGACGCGCCGCCGGTCGGACCGGTCGACGAGGTTACCGAAGGTGACGGCGGTGGCGGTGACCAGGGTGGCCCGCTGCGCCTCGGACGCGGCGGCGTCGGCGCGGCCGTAGGCGACCGTCACCGACCGTTCGACCTGGCCGAAGTCATTGACCCGCGCCGCGAGGGTGTGGATCGCCCGCGCCGGCTCGGCGGCCACCGGACCGGCGTCTCCCGGTCCGGCGCCGGCCAGGCCACCGTCTCCCGGGGCAGCGTCTCCCGGTCCCCCACCTGCCGCGGCGTCCGCGGCGGGGCCCAGCCACCGCTCGGGATCGGGACAGCGCAGCGTTTCGGGCACCGGCTGGCGTTCCAGGTGGCGTTCGAGGGTCTGGTGGGGCACGGCCAGCGTGACGGCATATCCGTCCCGATCGCCCACCCCCCGTTCGAGCAGCCGCGCCTGCCAGGTCCGGTCGGTGACGACGTAGGGGAACGCGGACGCCGGTGTGCCGTCGAGGGCGTAGACCGCCTCCCGCAGGACCTGGCCACGCAGGCATCGCAGCAGCTCGCGCCGAATCCGCTCGTCGTCCCCGGGAGCCGCGGCGGCGGGATCCGTGGGACCGACAGGACCGGCGATACCGGCGATACCCGCGATGTCGGTGAGTTCGGGGACGTCCCGTTCCAGCGCCGGGCCCCCCGGGGAACCGGTGTGGTACCAGGTCGCGGTGACCACCGGGGGCAACGCCGTCGGCTCCGGGACGGGCAGGCCGCCGGGAGCGCCGGGGCTGTCGGGGGCCGGTAACAGGGCGGTGTACCGGTCGACGTCGGCCACCTCCACGTACCCGAAACCGCGGAACTCCCGGTCGGCGACGTCGAAGTACCCGTCCCGGTAACGGTACGAGCGGGTGGTGGCCACCCCGGTCGTGTGCTCGGTGGTCGTGACGGCGGCGACGACGTGGACGGGAAACGGCAGGTGGGTGCGCCACGGCCGGCCGGCGCGGCGGTCGGCGAGCGCGTACCGGGTGGACGTGCTGTACGTGATCTCGGTGGTGAGCCCGCGGTGGTTGTCCACCCCGGTCAGCAGGTACGGCTTGCCATCCGGCATGAGGTCGACGTAGCGCAGCGAGACACCGGCCGCGTCCGGCAGCGACGAGGAGACGACCAGGCAGCGCGTCCCGGCGCCGAACAGGTCGACGAACGCCACCGACGCCACGTGGTCCGCCACCGGCAGCCCGGTGATGGTGAACTCGGCTCCCCACCGGTTACCGGCCAGGTTCGGCCAGTACGACACGCCGCGCCGGCCGACGTAGACCAGGTCCGCCGGGCCGGTGCCGTCGACGTCCACCAGGTGCACACGGGCCGGGTCGAACTCGTCGTACGGGTCGAAGGACGGTGGCCGCGACATCGTCACCATCGGGCCGAACCGGCCGTAGCCGAGGTTCGGCCAGTAGCGGACCGCGCCGTCGCCGACCCGTACCAGGTCCTCGAGGCCGTCACCGGACATGTCCGCGAGGAACACCGCGTGCCGGGCGTCGCGGAGGACGACTGTCGGCGCGCGGCGTTCGTCCGGGCCGAGGGTGACCCGGCGGGCGGTGTCCCAGCCTTCCTGGCCCAGGTAGGGATACCACTCCAGCGTGTCACCGAGTGTGCGCAGCAGGTCGGGCAGCCCGTCCCCGTCCAGGTCGACCTGGCGGAGGTCGGGATCGTCCCAGTCCAGCACCGGATGCCGCGGGAACGTGGCGAACGGCGCCCACCGCTGGCCGTCCGGGTCACGTACCGAATAGCGGGGCGTGCGACCGTCCCGGACCAGGACGGTGAGCCGGTGGTCGCCGAAGAGGTGGCCGAACGACGGCTGGACGTCAGGCGGTGACTGTGGGTGCGCGTGCACCGGCCGGGGCGGGGCGAGCGTGCCCGCACCCAGGTTCGACCGGTACTGCCAGCCACCGCCCGCCTGGACGAGGACCCCGGCCGCGCCGTCGGCGTCGAGATCCACCCACTGGTACGGCGGCATGAGCCCGGCCGGCAGGCCGTCGTAGGAGCTTTTGGGGAGCTCACGGACCCGCGGCGAGGGCGCCCACTGACGATAACGGAACGTGATCGGAGGGAGCCGCTGGCCGGCACCAGCGCCGGCGCCCGCGACCGGACCGCCCGCGCCAGGACCGGCCGCGCCGCCGTCGCCGCCACCGTCGCCGCCACCGTCGCCGCCGTCGCCGCCGTCGATCCCGGTGTCACCGCCGTAGCCGACCTGGGTGATCGAACGGAGGGTGGCCACGAGCCCGTCGGAGGCGCCACCGCCGGGGGAGCCCGCCCCGTCCGGGGAGCCCGCTTCCCCGTAGCCCAGCTCCGTCGCGCTGACCAGGCTGGCCGGGACGCCGAGCTCGGCCGGGAACTGGTGGAAGACCAGGATCCGCTCGCATCTGCGCCGCGTGCGGATCTCGAACCCGGAGCGGTAGGACGAGAAGGCGTCGGCCCGCGCCGGCCACGCCCGGGTGGGCAGCGGGCCGGCCGGGCCCCCGTGGTCGTCGCGATCGCCGTGGTCGCCGTAGTCGAAGACGACGAGGAAGCGGAACGCGGCGCGCCAGTGCGGGTCGGCATGGTCGATCAGCGGCGCGGTGAACCGGTCGGCCACCGGCGTGCCGACGGTGTAGGCGATCTCCTTGAGGTACCGCCGGGCCTGCGGACGGCCCGCCCGGTGCGTCTCGTGCGCCGCCGTCGTGTCCACCCCGGCGTCGTCGTCGGCCACATAGCGGTAGTGCACGCGGTTGCCGCGGTCGTCGAAGACGTCCTCGACCAGCCACTCGAACACCCGGCCGGGATCGTCGGGGTCGCTGACCCGGGCCTGCGCGCTCCGGCCGAACACGGTCAGCACGTTCCCCGCGGACAGCACCGACCAGAACGTCTCCCCGCTGCCGGCGACGGCGTGCCGTTCGATCCGGGCGAACGCGCCTTCCGTCCGCGGCCGGAACCGGGCCGGGAACGTCAGCACACCGCTGCCGCCGAACGGGACGGCGGCCGGCGCCGCCGCGGGCACCAGGCCGGCACCGCCGTCCACCGGCACCAGGTCCTCCGCGCCCGCGAGCACGAACCGGTCGTCGTCGAGGTAGCGCGGCAGCCCCTTCTCGGTCCCGCGGGTCACCGACGGCAGGCCGATGTCCCAGCCGAGACCGAACACCGAGTTACCCGCCGCCGACGAGTAGGCCAGCGTGAGCTCGGGACGCAGACCGCCGCGCCCCGGCGGCACCGGCACGGGAACCGAGAATCCCGCCGTGCCGTGCGTCGACACCGGGTTCATCTTCTCGCCCATGGCGCGCAGCGCGCCCCCGCCCCTGGGCAGGGTCAGCTTCAGCGGGTCAACCGGTGGCCCGGGCGGCGCGGCCTGTCGTGACACGGCGGCGGCCGGACCCGTCGTCGTGTCGGTGCTGGCCCGGCTCACCCGGTCGTCCGGCACGTGACGGTCGTCCACCAGCGCCTCCTCAGCGCCTGACCATAACCGGACGCGCGCCTCCCCCACCGCGGCCATGTCGCCAGCGCGACACCGCGGCCACGCCGCCAGCGCGGCACCGCGGCCACGCCGCCAGCGCGGCAGCCCCAGGCAACGGGCGGGCAGCAGGCAGCGCCAGGTAACCGGTGGGCTCCGGGACGGTCAGGCGGGCTGTTCGGCCGGGCTGGCGGGTGTCACGGAGCCGTCGGCGTTCCAGCGGGCTGTCCAGGTCTGGTTCTCGATGGCGATCGCTTCCTCGCAGCCAGTGACGAACACGGTGTCCAGCCGGGCTCGTTCGGCGGCGGAGGTGCCGGCCGGGAGGGGCAGCCGCCACCGGTCACGCAGGAAGCGCAGCCGGCGGGCGGTCTGCTTGTAGGCGCGGGCGTCGTCTTCGTAGCGCGAAGCGGCCGCGTACGAGCCCACCGACGCCCCCACCATGGTGATCACCGGCGCCCAGGCGGTGAGCGCGGCCCCGCCCGTGGCCGCCTCCAGCGCGCCGAGCACCGCCGCGGCGAGGCTCGTGGCCAGCCCGGCCCACTGGAACTGGATGATGTGCCGCTCGGCGGCGGCGGCCTGCGACTCGTAGTAGCCGATCTGGTCGTCGACCCGGTAGGTCACGTAGGCGTCGAGGCTGCCGGCCTCCGGCAGCCGCTGGGACGGCGGGCCGCTGACCAGCGCCGCGGGCGGGTCAATGCCAGCATCCTGTTGGATCTTCTCGCCGTTGTCCAGGAGCTGGCGGGCCCGTTCGGCCGGCGAGCCGTCGTAGGGGCTGACGCCGGCCAGATAGACGGAGATCTCGGCCCTTATGCGTTCGGAGACCGAACGTAACTGTGTCCAGGTCCGGGTGCGCTCGGGGCCGGCGAAGAAACCGGCCACGATCGGCACGCTGGCCAGGGCGGCGGCGGCCAGCCCGGCCAGTACCCGGCCCACGCTCCCGTCGGCCTGCGCGGCGGCGGTCACCAGGACCGTGCCGGCCACGCCCAGCCCGAGGGCGGCCCGCCGGCCCCGGCGGATGCGCTGTTTCGCCTTCGTCGCGGCCACGGACCACCGCTGCTGGGCCGCGATCACACTGTCAGCCCCCGTTGTGCTCATGTCGGTGATTGTGCGCGGTATGCGTCCGGGAGCAACGGGCGGCCCGGAACACGGTGACCCGCTGGGTCAGCCGCTGTCCGCGCCGGGCCCGCTCCCCGGATGCCGGCGGGGCCGACCGGGCCGACGACGCTGGCCGAGCCGTTCAGGTCGACTCGTCGGTCCACGGGGCCAGTGCGCGGGTCACGAACGTGGGTGATGCCGCCGCCCGTTCGTCCAGGGTGCGCAGCATCGGCAGGTAGCTTTTGCCGCCGCCGCCATCGTCCGTGTCGGGTTCCGGGTCGCCGGCCGGCTCGAAGCCGTGACGGGCGTAGAGGCGGACCGCGGCCGTGTTGGTGGGCACGACCCACAGCCGGACGCCGATAGCGCCCACCGTCCGCGCCCAGTCCACGGCGGCGTCGAGGAGGGCGCCGGCCGCGCCCGTGCCGCGTATGGCCGGCGCGACCCACATCGCGGCCAGTTCCCGGAACTCCGGCGCCAGCGACGGCCGATAGACGTCCACCATGCCCATCACGACGCCACCGCCCACGGGAGCGCCGCCGGCCACGGGAGCGCCGCCCGTCGCGGCGTTGGACGACCCGTCGCCCGTCGCGTCGTGATCCGATTCCAGCAGGAACGTGGCGTGCGCGTCGCCCATCGCGTTCCGTGACGCGCGGGCCTGCCAGTCCGCGCCGGGCCGGGCGCTCTCGGCCGCCAGGGTCTGCCAGAAGGATCCGGGCGCGTCGGCCAGCGCCGCCAGGCGGACACCGCGCAACCGCTCGGCATCACCAGGCGCGATACGGCGTACGTGGAATGCCAGACCCACCTCAACAACCACCCTGACGTGTGAAAATACTACATCCCGGACGTATGGGTTTCACACGCGCGGATGTGACACATACGAATACGACATACATAAATGTGACATGTACGAATGTGACATGTACGAATGCGACGAGGCGTGACGCCACCCGCGCCAGGCCCGGGAACCGCGCAACCATCACCATCCGCACGCTACCGGGCGTGACCCTGCCCGGGTCGAGGCGCCCCCGGCGGGCTGTCCGGCGGCCGCGTGCGGGAGGCGCCGGGCAGCATCCCCCGCGGTTCCGGCTGAGGCGTCCGGGCCGCCGGCACGGTGGCCGCGCGCCCGCTATCAGCGAGCCTGCCACCGGCTCTCCCCGGCAACGCCGCGATCACCGCGATCACCGCGATCGCCGCGGCTGGCGTACCTTGTGGCCCGCCGCCACACCCGTACTGACAGAAAGTAACCAATCTGGCCCATACCTCGGACGCGCTCCGCCCGCTCCCGCCGGCAGGGCGGGCGGCCCCTGCGCTCTTTCCATCATGTAAAGGACTCCTAATTACTGGGTGTACAATTCGCTTGCCAAGGTCCACTGGTGGGCAGCGGCGTCCCCGCCGTGACCCGGCGCCGGGGGCGGCCCGCGACGCGCCGGTAGCCACAGATCACGATGACGGGAGACGGCTGTGCCGACGACAGGCGGGGCCCGCACGGTGACGGGACGCGTGAGGCTCCCCGCCGTCGGCGCCGACCGGGCCACGCCGCCCCGGTTACACGGGCCGTGCGCGTGAGGCCGCCGGGTACCCCCGAGGAGCGCCACCCAGGACTCGACGCGAAGATCGTCGCCGCCCTCGACCGGATCGGAGGGGCTCTTCAGGTGCTGGCCCGTCGCGCGGCCGAGGCGCACGACCTCTCCCCCACCCAGCTGCGGGTCCTCGTCCGCCTCCACGCCGGGCCGCCCCCACCGGCCCGGACCAGCGCGTTGGCTCGTGAGCTCGACGTCACCGACCCGACCGTCAGCGACGCCCTGCAGGCCCTGCGCCGCAAGGGCCTCGTCGAACGCGAGCGGGACCCTGACGACCGGCGCCACTACCGGCTCCACCTGACCGCCGACGGCCGGCGGACCGCGCGCGCGGTGTCGCGCTGGACCGCCCCCGTCGAGGCCGCCACGTCACGGATCGACCGCCCGGACGGCGAGCAGCTGCTCGCGGCCCTGCTGGACGTGCTGGAACGCATGCACTCCGAGCATCTGATCAGCGTGACCCGGGCATGTACCACCTGTCACCACTTCGAGCCCGCGGTCCGCCGGGCGAGACCCGCCGTCCATCGATGTACCTTCTTCGACCACCGCCTCGGGCCGTCCGACATCAGGGTCGACTGCCCCGAGCACGTCACCCACGAGGAATTCGCCCGCCGCGCCGCGACGGGCGGCCGCTGACCAGCTCGACACATGTCGCCAGGGCCCCTCCGGGCGCTGCCCATCCGGGGATCTTCCCCTGGAGCCGCCGCACGCCGCCACGGCCCGTCCGGGACGCCGCTTCCGCCCCCTCGAAGCTCCGCCGGGATGTCGATCTCGTGATCGTCGTCCTCTCGCACCTCGAGTGCGCCGAGCACTCCCACCCACACCCGTCCACTCTCGCACGGGCCGACGAGCGGCAGCCCTCGCGCCTGATCCGCTCGTCTGATCCGCCCGCCTGATCCGCCCGTGGGACCGCCGGCCGGGTACGGCGTGTGCCCGTACCCGGCCGGTCCGTGGCCCGGGACCCGGCCCGCGCCGCTCGCTACCAGTCGGAGTTGCTGGCGCCGAGGCCGAGGATCACCTGGTCGAACGAGTTGCCGTCGTTGTCGTCGGTGTACGCGAGGGCCAGCTGGCCCCACGGCGACACGGCCACCGCCATCTGCTCCTGGCGGCCGGTGGTCGCCTGGCTGAGTGACTGTGCCGGCAGCCGGCCGGCGGTGGTGCCGTCCGGGTTGAGGCCACCGGCCCAGACCGCCGGGTCGGCGCCGCCCACCGACCAGCCGACCACGGCGTTGTTCTGGTCGTCGATGCCGGTGGCGGGAGAGCCCGCGCCCGTCCCGGTCGACACCTGCACCTCGGCGTGCCGGCCGGTCCCGTCCGCGGCGAACGACCGGGCCCAGATCCCGGGCGTGCCGGTGTGGTCGGACTCCCACGCGACGACGAAGTCACCGTTGGTGTTCGCGGCGACGGCGGCGTGCCGCTGCTGCCCACCGCCGAGGGTGTTGGCCGAGCGCCGGGAGAGGACCACCGCCCCGTTCGCCTTCGCCAGCCGGGTCAGCCCGATGTTGAAGAAGCCGTTGGCGTCGGTGTCCTCGTCCCACACCACGGTCGCTTCCCCGGATGCGGAGACCGCGACGTCCGGGCTGTGGTGCGATCCGCCGGTGGCGTTCACCGTCACCTCGTACGCCTTCGTGGTCGTACCGGTGAATCCGGCGGCCTTCACCGTCGCCGCGGCCGTGCCCTGGATGTCCTCCCACACCACGGTGAAGGCCACCGCGGTGGTGCTGCCCGGTGCGCCGTCAGGGTCGACGGACACCTTCGGGGCCAGCTGCTGGCCGGCCGAGCTGCCGTTGGCGTAGCCGGAGCCGATGACCGTGCCGGCCGGGGAGACGACCCGGTAGGGAATGTTGTAGACGCCGTTGCCGTCGGGGTCGTCGGCCCACACCACGACCGCGTTGCCGCGGTCGTCCAGCCCCACGTCCGGGCTGACGTGCTTCCAGTTCACACCGGACGTGCCGCCCGCGGACAGTCTGATCTCGTAGCTCGACACGCCGTTACGGAACAGGCGCAGGTAGATCTCGCTGTGTGTGTCGTCGTCGGGGCTGGTGGAGTCCCGGTCGTCCTCCCAGACGACGGCCACGTCGCCGAGGCGGTTCGCGGCCACGGCCGGGGTGTCCTGGTCCCCGGTCGCCACGCTGTTCGCGGTCAGCCAGGCCGACGGCCCCACGGCCACGGCGGACCCGCCCGGCGCGACGAAGGTCGCGGTAACGACCAGCGCCGACAGCGATGAGACGACCGCGGTCCTCGACAGGACAGCCTTCGCCGTCCTCGGTGAGAAGAGCTTCGACGGGACGAATCCTGACGGGACGAACCCGTGCGCACCACGCATCTGAAATCCCTTCACGCGTCGACGAGCCCGGGCTGGCCGTCCTGGATGACGAACGAACGCACGGTGGCCGCGGCCGCCCCGTGCTCGGTCACCGTCGCCACGCTGCGGAAGTCGGCGGCGATGTGGGCGGGGGTGATGGTGGTACGGACGTATCCGCGGCGGTCGGAGTAGAACCTGATGTGCGGGTTGGTGGCGCCGTTGGGGATGGCCGTCGAGCCGGACCCGTTGCCGCCGGAGGAGATCGAGGTGCAGACCAGCTCGGTACCGATCGTCGGCGACGAGGGGCTGGCGTAGTCGGCCTTGAGGTTGCTGGCCCACGAGGAGTGCACGTCCCCGGTGAGCACCACCGGGTTGCGCACCGCCCGGTCGGCCCAGCCCTGCTGGATGCGGGCCCGGGAGGCGCGGTAGCCGTCCCAGGCGTCCATGTTCCCCGCGCCCGAGGCGTCGAACTGGCGCGCGAAGAAGACCTGCTGGCCGACGATGTCCCAGGTGCCGAGGTGCTGGGCGAAGCCGTCGAGCAGCCAGGCCTCCTGGGTGGTGCCGGGCAGGGAGCGGCTGGCCAGGTCGGCGTCCGAGCACACCTTCCAGCCGTCGCCGCACGCCTGGTCGTCACGGAACTGCCGGGTGTCGAGCATGTGGAAGGTGGCCAGCGTGCCCCAGCGCACCCGCCGGTACAGCGGGATGCTGTTCCCGGCCGGCGCCGCCGACGGGCGCAGCGGCATGTTCTCGTAGTAGGCCTGGTAGGCCGCTGTCCGCCGGGCTGTCCACTCGGCGGCTGTCAGCGCCGGGCTGTTGTCGGCCCGGACCATGTTGGCGTAGTTGTTCTCCACCTCGTGGTCGTCCGGCACCACCAGCCATGGCGCGGCCGCGTGCGCCGCCTGCAGGTCGGGGTCGGCCTTGTACTGCGCGTAGCGGCGACGGTAGTCGGCCAACGATACGATCTCGCTGCCCAGGTGCTCCCGCACCGACCCGGTCGTGGTGGCGTCCTCGTAGATGTAGTCGCCGAGGTGCAGGATCAGGTCCGGGCGGTCGTCCGCCATCCGCCGGTACGCCGTGTAGTAACCGGACTCGTAGTGCGCGCACGACGCGAACGCCATCGTCAGGTCCCGTCCCACGGCGGTGAACGCCGGGGCGGTCCGGGTGCGGCCCACCGCCGAGATGTGCCCCTGCGCGCGGAACCGGTAGTAGTACTCGGCGTCGGGCGCGAGCCCGCCGGCGACGACGTGCACCGAGTGCGCCTGCGCGTACTGCGCGGTGACCGAGCCGGACGCGACGAGCGGGGCGAACGCGGGGTTCGCGGACACCTGCCAGTCGACCACGATGTCCGTGTTCGCCATGCCGCCGTGCCCGTCCGCGTTCAGCGGGGACGGGGCCAGCCGGGTCCAGAGCACGACGCTGTCCGGCGCCGGCTCGCCGGAGGCCACGCCGAGGGTGAACGGGTAGGGGATGGTGCTGGCCGCCGCCCGCGCGGCCGGGACCGAGGAGAGCGCCCGTAGCGGGAGGGCGAGCCCCCCGGCCGCAGCGATACCTCCGACGAGGAACGCCCGACGCTGAAACGTCTTCATACAACAAAACACTAATTTATATATATAAATATGTTTATATGCATAGAAAAATGCCGCATGTACAAACACGTACAACCCGGTTGCGCGTCGCGAGCGAGCGGCGGATGGACGACGCCCGCCCGACCACCGCCGGCAATGAACCGGTACGCGCGCTTCCGGTGGGCGCGCGGTGGCGTAGCACCTTGTACGCGGGCCCACACGCCCGCGTTCCGTGCGGATGCCGTCGCGCGCGCCCACGAGACCGAAGATCCGTCCACGACAGCTGAAGATCGTCTCCGATACGTCCCCCTGGGCCTGGCCGGTGACGCGGTGGGTCGCCGGCCCTCCCGAGGCCGTGTCCCTAGCATGGGCTCAAGGCCCATGACGGCTTCGTCCAGGAAGACCGCCGGCCGCCGCACCCAGCGATCTTTTTGGGAGGACCTTGTGCCGGACAGGGCCCTGATCGACGCGGAGAAGCACCGACAGCCGTCACCGGTATGGCCACGCGGCGCCGTACCGGCCCGGTCCGATCTCGGCCGGCTCACGGTCCAGTGCGCGGACCGCCCCGGAATCGTCGCCGCGGTGTCCCAGTTCCTCACCGATCACGAGGCGAACATCGTCGAATCGGACCAGGCGACAACCGGCCCGGTGGGCGGCCAGTTCTTCCTGCGGATGACCTTCCACCGGCCCCACCTGCAGGCCCACCTCGACGACATGACCAAGGACTTCGCGAAAGCGCTGGTCGAGAAGTTCGAGGTGACCGAGTGGTCCCTCTGTGACGCGTCCACCCCGAAGCGTGTAGCGATCATGGTTTCGAAGCACGACCACTGCCTGCTGGACCTGCTCTGGCGTGCCCGGCGAGGCGAACTGCCGGTCGACATCGGTCTGGTCGTCTCCAACCACGCCGACCTCGCGAGCGGGGTGCGGACGTTCGGCGTGCCGTTCGTCCACACCCCGGTGACCCGCGACACGAAGCCGGAGGCCGAGGCCAGGCAGCTGCAGCTGCTGCGGGGCAACTTCGACCTCGTCGTGCTCGCCCGCTACATGCAGATCCTCTCGGCCGGCTTCCTCGACAGCGTCGGCTGCCCGGTCATCAACATCCACCATTCCTTCCTGCCCGCGTTCGCCGGTGCGGGCCCCTACGAACGGGCCAAGGAACGCGGTGTGAAGCTCATCGGCGCGACCGCGCACTACGCGACCGAGGAGCTCGACGAAGGCCCGATCATCGAGCAGGACGTCGTGCGGGTCCGGCACAGCGACGACATCGCGGCTCTCAAGCGGCGCGGCGCCGACGTCGAACGGCTGGTGCTGAGCCGGGCGGTGCTCTGGCACTGCGAGGACAGGGTCCTGCGCCACGGCAACTCCACCGTGGTCTTCTCCTGACCGTGCGGCCCTCGCGGGACCAAGGGAGCCAGCGCGGCTCGTCGCCTGGCGGTATGTCAGCTGGTAAACTTCTTAGTAAACTCATCGGCATGGTCACCATGACGACGATGAAGCTCCCGGTCGATGTACGCGATCGGCTGATGGCGCTGGCCACCAGCCACGGCCGTACCCTGGGCGCGGAGCTGTCCGCCCTCGTCGAGGAAGCGGAGGAAGGCCACTGGTGGCATAACGCCAAGCAGTCCGCCGCCCGGCTTCAGGCCGACCCCGAGCAGTGGGAGGACTATCTGCGCGAGGCCGGCGACTGGGACGTCACCGCGTCCGACGGCCTGGGCAGTGGCGCCCCTGAGTGGCCGGAATACGCCGAGGAGCAGGCGTGACGCCAGGCGAGGTGCTCCTCGTCGATCTCGATCCGGTCGCCGGGAACGAACAGGGCGGCCTACGTCCCGTTGTGGTGATCTCCAACACCGGCTACGACCAGCTCGTCGCGGGCCGGCTCCTGGTGGTGTGCCCGATCACGAGCCGGGATCGCGCGCTCCCCCATCACGTGCCCGTGACCCGTGCTCCGACCCATCGGCTCAACCGTCCGTCCTGGGTGATGTGCGAACAGCCCAGGACCATCTCGTCCCGCCGCGTCAGCCGAAGTCTCGGCACGTTGGCACCCACCGACATCGATCATGTTGCCGTCGTCGTACGCCGGCTGCTCCATCACAGATAGCGCAAGG
>NZ_CEVIVD010000069.1:5767-7441 GCF_982290655.1 Protofrankia sp. CiP1_Cm_nod3 | reverse complement strand
CCACGCCCACATCCACGCCCACATCCAGGTCCACATCCAGGTCCACGTCCAGTCAGCTGGTGCACGGAGACGCACCGCTCCCGTTCACGCTCCTGTTCAGGAGGCGGCGAAACGGCGCATCATCGGGGCAGCAGCGTGGTCGCGGGGCCAGCCCGATAGAGGGCGGCGGGACGTCCGTTGGGCGTGGGCCGCTTGCGCCCGGTCGGCTCGATGAACCCGGCGGCGTCGGTGACCTTGCGGTGGAAGTTCGGCCTGTCCAGCTCGGCCCCCCAGACCACCTCGTACACCTCACGTAGCTCACCGATGGTGAAATCATCATGACAGAAGGCGGTGGCGATCGTCCGGAACCGCAGCTCGTCCCTGGCCAGCTCCACCGCGTCACGCAGAATGTCGTCGTGGTCGAAGGCCAGCCCCACCTGCCGCGCCTCCGAGACGGCCAGCCACGTCGCCGCCCGCGTGTCCGAACCCGCGGTCGGTAGCGGCAGGTTGGGCGCGATGGCCAGGTAGGCGCATGTGATCACTCGCGGGATGCGCGGCTCGCGGTCGGGCGCGGTCGTCCTCGTCGATTTCGTCGGGAGGGTCGGGCGGATGTGACGGACGGCGCTAGGATCACGCGTCGTACAGGGATATTGGGGGATTCGGCATGATGAACGGTGGACGCCGTGGTCGGCGCATGACAGCTCCCACATCGTGATTGGCACATCGTGATCATCAACGAGGCGCAGGTCGCCGCGGCGCTGCCCGCCTACGAGCTCGGCGAGATCCTCGGCCGGGGGGCCTTCGGGCTGGTGGTCAAGGGCCGGCACCGCGAGCTGGACCGCCCGGTGGCCATCAAGATCCTGCCCGCGGGCACCGACGAGGCCGCGGCGAGCAGCCGGGCCGAGGCGCGCCTGCTCGCCGCCCTCGACCATCCGCACGTGGTGCGGGTCTACGACTCCATCCCCGCCGGCGACCTCCATCTGATCGTCATGGAGCTGCTCGGCGGCGGCACCCTGACCCGCCGCCGGGCCGGCATACCGCCCGAGGCCGCCTGCGCGGTCGGGCTGGCGGTGGCCGCGGCGCTGGGCAGCGCGCACCAGCGGGGCGTCCTGCACCGCGACATCAAACCCGACAACATCCTGTTCGACGCCGCCGGGCTGCTGAAGGTCACCGACTTCGGCATCGCGAAACTGGTGGAAGGGTCCGCGACCACCGCCAGCGCGATCGTCGGCACCCCCCGGTACATGGCCCCCGAGCAGCTCCTCGCCAGGCGGCTGAGCCCGGCCACCGACCTGTACGCCCTGGGCGTGATGCTCTACGAGCTGCTGGGCGGCGCGCCGCCGTTCGACCCCGCCCTGCCGCCGACCGTGCTCGCCCAGCACCACATCTACACCGTTCCCGCCTCGCCGGCCGGCGTGCCCGCGCCGGTAGCCGCGGTGATCATGCGGGCGCTGGCCAAGGACCCGGCCACCCGCCAGCCGTCCGCCCACGCCTTCGCCCTGGAGCTGGCCCGCGCCGCCGCCGTGTACGGCCCGGGCTGGACCGCCCGCGCCGGCATCACCCTCCGCCTGGACGACGACCTGCGGGCCGCCGTCCAGCAGCCGGCCGCCGCGCGGCCGCCGTTCCCGAGCGGCCAGGCCCGCCCGGGCGTCGCGCCGACCGCCAACATCGGCCAGCCGCCCGCCCCGCCCTTCC
>NZ_CEVIVD010000069.1:0-5742 GCF_982290655.1 Protofrankia sp. CiP1_Cm_nod3 | reverse complement strand
CGCCCGGCCCTCCCGGCCGCGGAGCCGAGATGCCGTTCCCGGGATATCCGCCTCCGCTCGGCGGCGGCGCGCAGCGTGTCCCGCCGCCTCCACCGGCCGCGTACAGGCCCCCGCCGGCCCCGTACTCCGCGCCGGCTCCGTACGCGGCTCCGCCGGGCTCGTACGCGGCTCCGCCGGGCTCGTACGCGGCTCCGCCGGGCTCGTACCCGCCGGTGGCCCCCGGTGGCCCGGGCGGCAGCGGGCCACGGGGGCAACAGCCCGGCGGCGGATATCCACAGCCACCTGGTTACGGGAACCCCTACGGCTACGGCCCTCAGCCACCAGCCCCGTACGGCGCCCCCGTACGGTCGTACTACGCCGGTTGGGGCGCCCGGGTCGGGGGCACCCTCATCGACCTGCTGATCGTCTGGGGTGTCTCCGCGGTCCCGGCCGCCGCCGCACCTTCCTCCTCGGCCGACGGAATCAGCGGTCTCATCTTTTTCGCGTCCATAATCATTATGTGCTGTCTCGAGGGCGTCACCGGTCAGACGCCGGGTAAACGCATCGCGCGTATCAGGCTGGTCCGCGAACTCGACAGCCGGCCGCTCGGCTTCGGCCGCGCGTTCGTCCGCCGGCTGTGCCACTTCCTGGACGCCCTGCCGTTCTACGTGGGCTTCCTGTGGCCGCTCTGGGATGCCAAAAAGCAGACCTTCGCCGACAAGATCATGAAGTCGGTCGTCGTCAGGGCCAGATGACCCGCGGCTCCCCACGCTCGCGGGTGCCGGTGTGCCCGGGGCGGCCGGCCACACGGGACGATGTGCTCATGACGGAGCGATTCGAGTACAAGGTGGTCGAACTGCGGGAGGGGCTGATCGGCGGCAAGATGTCCGGCGACCGACTGGAGAAGATCCTCAACGAGCACGCGAAACAGGGGTGGCAGCTCAAGGCGATCACCGCGACGGAGGTCAAGGGGCGCATCGGCCCCGGCGGCGTCGACGGCGTCCTCGTGACCTTTGAACGACGCGTCGGCTAGAATACCGATCACGTTCCGGAGACGGGTGGTTGCGAATGGTATCCGCGCCACGTGTCCGGCCGAGGGCCGCGCGTCCGGGCTGGGTCGGTACGCCGGGTCCCGTGAGAGCTTCGCCGGGCCTCCGCGGAATGTGGGCGCCACGGAAACCCGTTCAAGCATCGGACTCGCCCGCGCCCACAGGCGCATCCACCTGGCCTGGACCGCCTGGGCCGGTATCGGGCCTGTGGAGCGGGACCATCGGAGCATGAGAGGAGACCGTGCGTGACGTCGACGCAGGATACGGCCCGGGTGGCGCGGGCCCTGGGACGGCCGTTCACAGTCGGTGATCTGACGGTGGCGAACCGGGTCGTCATGGCGCCCATGACCCGCCAGTTCTCCCCGGATGGCGTGCCCGGCGACGACGTCGCGGCCTACTACGCCCGCCGGGCGGCCAGTGACGTAGGGCTGATCATCACCGAGGGCGCCTACGTCAACCATGCCTCGGCCGGCAGCAGCGAGCGGGTCCCCCGGTTCCACGGCGCGGCCCAGCTCGCCGGCTGGGCGCGGGTGGCGGAGGCGGTGCACCAGGCCGGCGGCCGGATCATCCCGCAGCTGTGGCACGTCGGCGCGACCCGTGCCGCGGGCGCCCCGCCCGTCCCCGGCGCCCCGCCGGTCAGTCCGTCCGGCCTGGCGCTGGATGGGACGCCCACCGGCCGCGCGATGACCCAGGCGGACCTCGACGACGTGGTGCGGGCCTTCGCCGGCGCGGCGGCGGACGCCGAACGCCTCGGCTTCGACGGCATCGAGCTGCACGGCGCCCACGGCTATCTCATCGACCAGTTCCTCTGGGACACCACCAACCGGCGCGACGACGCCTACGGCGGGGACATCGTCTCCCGGGCCAGGTTCGCCGCGGAGATCGTGGCGGCCTGCCGCCGCGCGGTGTCACCGGGCTTCCCGGTCTTCTTCCGCCTGTCCCAGTGGAAGTCCGGGAACTACGACGCCAGGCTCGCGCAGCGCCCCGAGGATCTCGACCGTCTGCTGGCCCCGCTGGTCGACGCCGGCGTGGACGTCTTCCACGCGTCGACACGCCGGTACTGGCAGCCGGAGTTCACCGGTTCACAGCTCAATCTGGCCGGCTGGGTCAAGAAGCTCACCGGCAGGCCCACTGTGACGGTCGGCTCGGTCGGTCTGGACACCGAGTTCGGGCAGGTCTCCATCCCGGACAGCCGGTCCGGTGTCGACACCATCGACGCCCTGCTGGAACGGTTCGAGCGGGACGAGTTCGATCTCGTCGCGGTCGGCCGCGCCCTGCTGGCCGACCCCGAATGGGCCACGAAAATCCTGAACGGACGCGTCGAGACGCTGACCCCCTTCCACAACGACGCGTTCAAGACGCTGCGGTGAGGACAGCGCCGCCGGCCGCTCGCGTATGCGCCTATCCACGGTGTTCGCCTATCCACGGTGTTCGCGTGTTCGCGTGTTCGCGTGCGCCGGCGGCGGATCGTCCGGGCACCGGGGAAATCATCCGGATCAGGCCGCGCGAACCGGTCAGCCCGTGTAGACAGCCCCGGTTCCACCGACGCCGACGCCCGCGGGCTCAGCGGTGCCAGCTCACTCTTTCTCATGCGCGTCTTCCAGCGTGAGAGAAAACGGATCCGACCGCTTCCGCGGTCTTCGCGGGGCCGTCCGGAAAACACCACGAACCGACCGGAAAAACGGTCATGCGCCCTCCCGGAGGCGGTCAGCCGCGTCCTGAGCGTGTTTCCTCCGCCGCAAGCATTCCCTCACGAGGAGCAACCGGCCGGCTACTGTCGCCACGCGAACAGCGACATGTCGGCCGCGGAACCACGCGTACCGGTCCTGCCCCAGCCCAGGACGGCTTTCCGCCCGGCCGCGTCCCGGCCCGTTCTCCCGCATCAGGTCATGAGCACTCATCAGGTCATACAGGCCCATCAGGCATGGTCGACAGCGTCGGTCGCGTACGGGCCGGCTGAGCGGGCTCTATCAGGGCAGACGGGCCCAGCGGCCGGGGTCGGCGCCGCCGAGCCAGCGGTCGATGTCCGCCCGCCACCACACCCGGGTGCCGCCCCAGCGCGAAGTGTGGTTGACCACCGCAGCCGGGGCGGGCGCACGAGGATCGGTCCGCAGCCGATGATCGACGGCCTGCCGCGTCACCCCCAGAACGGCGGCGATGTCGGCAGACCCCACAAGTACCGGCGGCTCGTCCACGCACCCCGACGATAGTGCGCCTACCACATCGTCACAGAAGAATCCGCTCAGTGACAGCACGTGGACCACGGCGACCGCGGGACCAGCGACAACCGTCCCCGCGGTTGTCGCCCATCGATGTCCGTGGGCGTCCGGCGGTACTGGCTGCGCATCCCTGGCCGCATCCCTGGCCGATCCGTCCGCGCCGGCCGCTCCGTCGCCGTCCGCGACTTGGCGATCAGTGACATCAGCCGCGGACAACTGTCATCCATCCTACCGTCTTCGGCTACTGTGAACACGGGTTGTACTGTCTCAACCGACGCGCTAACGTCGGCCTGCTCGAGGCCTCATGCGATCATCGGGAAAGCACTCCTCCCGAACGATCCACAGGTTTCAGGCATTCATCAGGAGCGGACCGGGGGCCCGGGTCCGATGGGCAGGACAGAGGTGGGGGGAGAGAACGCGGTGGAGCTGTGTGCGACAACGACAGCGGCACTGCCGGAGCGGGGTGAAACGCGGCCGGGCGACGGCTATTCACCCGTGACGTACCGGCGCGTGATGCCGGCGGGCCTGCTGCCGGTCGCTCCAGAAATCCGGGGACCAGCTGTGGGCGGCAGCCGTTCCGCAGGGGAAGCACGGCACAGCCGCCTCCATCGGGTCCGGCGTATACATCCTTTTTGTCGTCAAGAGCATCCCTGTCGTCGGGGACGCCGGTACCGACACCGTCCGAACTGTCATGAGAGCGCTTTCCCAAGGGCGGTCGGCTACCCGCCCGAACACGCGCACGCCACCATCGGCACAGCCACGATCGGCACAGCCACGATCGGCACAGCGATGTCCCGGATCTCGACACGCCATGGCTGGACTCAGATGAACCCGTGAATTCCGGCCCGGCCGAGCGCGACAGCCTCGCACTCGGGATTCGTCCGCCGAAAGCACCGGCCGGCCTGATGGGCATCCAGCAACAGGCAGTGCCCAGGGCCCGCACATCGCCGCTAGGCAGAGCCGCGCTACCCCGCGGACGGGCCCGGTCCAGCCGCTACGCGATGATCTTCCAATATCACGCTCAGCTCCCACTGCCTGTTCCAGCGCCTGCCGCCAGGCGACGGCAGGCCGTTTTCGGCCAAATCTGTCAAGGAGAGTCGAGAAGTGACGGTGTCCGACCCACACGGTGTACGCCTGCCGGTGTCCGCTGCGCAGCGCGAAATCTGGCTGGCCCAGCAGCTGGACCCGGAAAGCCTGCTCTACCGGATAGGCGGATACACAGAGATCAACGGGCCGATCGACCCGGTGGCCTTCGAGACTGTGTTACGACAGGCCTTCACCGAGACCGAATCCATGCGCGCGCGGTTCCTCGAGGACGACGGAACGCTGTGGCAGACCGTCGAGCCGCTCGGCGACTGGACGCTGCCGGTGTTCGACGTCAGCGGTGAGGCGGCCCCGCGGGCGGCCGCCGAAGCCTGGATGCGGGCCGAGCTGGCCCAGCCGATGGACCTGACGCGTGGACCGTTGTTCTCCCACGGCCTGTTGCGGCTGGAGCCGGAACGGTTCCTCTGGTACCACAGCTACCACCACATCGTGATGGACAGCTTCGCCTCCGTCCTCCTCGTCCGGCGAGTGGCCGCGCTGTACACCGCGCACATCGCCGGGTCACTCGCCGAGGCGCCTCCGTCCACTTTCGCCCCCCTGCGCCTGCTGGTGGAACGGGACGCGGACTACCGTGCGTCAGAGGGCTTCCTCGCGGACCGGGAATACTGGACGCAGCGCTTCGCCGACCAGCCCGAACCGCCCCGGCTCGCCGCTCGCCCGGCCCGGCCGGCGCGGCAGGTACTGCACCACACGGCCTTCCTGCTCCCGGACGCGGCGGCCCGGCTGCGGCAGGCGGCCCGCCAGGCCCGCACGCACCCCTCCGCCCTGCTGGTCGCGGCGACAGCCGCCTACCTGCACCGCATGACCGGAGCGCGGGATGTCATCCTGGGCCTGCCCACGACGGCCCGCACCGACGCCGTGCTGCGCGCCACCCCCTGCATGGTCTCCAACGTGCTGCCGCTGCGCGTGGAGGTACAGCCGCGGCTGAGCGCGTCCGAGCTGGTGCGGCAGGTGTCGCTGGAGATCCGCCAGGCGCTGCGGCACCAGCGCTACCGGAGCGAGGACCTGCCCCGCGACCTCGGCCTGCCCCAGGGCAGCAACGATCTCGTGGCCACCGAGGTCAACATCATCTCCTTCGACTACGACCTGGACTTCGCCGGCCACCGCGGCGCCACCCACACCCTCACCACCGGGCTGATCGAGAACCTCGCGATCACCATGTACGACCGGGTCGACAGCGCGGAAGGGGTACGGATCGACCTCGAGGCGAACCCGGACCTCTACAGCGCCGAGGACCTGGCCACCCACCAGCGGCGTCTGTTCGGCCTGCTGGACGCCTTCACCACCGACCTCGAGCAGCCCATCGGCACCATCAACCTCCTCACCCCCCACGAACAGCACCAGCTCACCACCGGCTGGAACACCACCAGCCAGCCCGACCCCCAGGACAC
>NZ_CEVIVD010000068.1:14892-26552 GCF_982290655.1 Protofrankia sp. CiP1_Cm_nod3 | reverse complement strand
CCCCGCCCCTCCACCCATCCGGAGAAGACGCCGTGACCACTGCGACCACCGCGGCAGACCTCGCGCACGCGGGTTCCACCCGCACGCGACGCTTCTACCAGATACCGATCGCCCCCACCGACCCGCCGTACGACGACGACCCGCCAGCCGGCGCATGGGGGGCGCACCCACCCACCGGCCCCGCGGCGGCGGCCCCCGTCATCGCGGCGGCGGCCCCGATCGTCCTCGCGCTGCCCCGCACCGAGCATGCCGACCACGGTGATCAGCGGCCGTATCCGGCCAGAGACACGCTGGTACGGCCGCTGCAGCCCCTCCCGGGCCCCGGGCGCACCGACGCCCCGGGCACCGGGGAACTCCCCTCGGCCCGGGCCGCGGCCACCGTCGTCGTGCGGGCCATCGTCGAGGCCGTGACCGGGATCCGGCCCGTCGCGCACCTTGTCGCCTGGACCTCCCCGCGGGTGCAGGCAGATCTTGAACGACTGGTCGCCGGCAACGTCCGGCATCGGCGCCATACCCTTCGCTGCCTGCGGGTGTGCGAGCCACGGGAAGGGATCGCCGAGGTTGCCGCGGTGATCGCCAGAGGCGACCGGGTGTCCGCTATCGCCCTGCGGATGGAGACCGCCGGCAGCCGCTGGCGGGTCACCGCGCTACAGACCGACGCCCTTCGGCACGGTCCGGCAGGCGTACCCCGGGCGGCGGGTACGGCTCCGCTCGCGTAACGCCCAGGTCCGCCCGCGTGGAGCCCGTGCCGCGCGGGCAGCGCGACGCCGGCCGGGGCCGCGCCCTACCGAAGGCCGTCAGGGGCTTCGGCAGGGACGTGTCCGCGCGTCCTCCCGCCGGGCAGGCTCACGGCAGGCAGGCTCACGGCAGGCAGGGAACTGCCGGAAAATAACTCCGGTTGTTGATGTCGGTCTTGTTGCGGGGCTGACAGCAGCCTCTCTCGATCGAGAACCGCAGTTATTGATCGACGGGTCCCAAGATCACGGCGTTCCGCCGAGGGGGCCCGGCGAACGCGCCGCCGCGGCGCGCTCAGCTTCACGTTCTGCCAGGGGCGCCTGGTGGACGCGGCCCAGGGACGTCAGGCGGTGCTGCGATGGGCGGGGTCCCCGTGGCAGCGCTTGTACTTGCGCCCGGAACCACACGGGCAGGGGGCGTTGCGGGCCGGGCGGGCGCTACCGCCGGTCGCCGGCTGCTGCCCACCATGTGCCCCGGCCATGCCCCCGGAGACCCCGGTCGTCACCGTCTCGGAGCCACCGTCCGCTGACGGCGCCGTATAACGAAGATCCCCGGTGGGACGACGCGGCTCCAGGCCCTTGACGAACACCGGCGGTGGCGCGGACACCGGCTGGACATCCACGGTGTTCGCGGCGGCGGAACGCGCTGGTGGCCCGGCCGGCGCCATCGTGCCATCGGCCCCGGCGGGAACAGCCCCGGTGGCGACCGCCGGCCGGACAGCCGTGGGATGGCCGGGCCCCCCGACCACCTGCGCCGCGCCGTCCACCGGGGTGACCGCCGGGCCGGCCGGCGCCGCGCCGGCCTCGGCGGCCGCGGAATCCGCGCCCGGAACCTGCACCTCGGCGTTGAACAGCAGCCTGACCGACTCCTCCTTGATGCCCTCCATCATGGTCTGGAACATGTCGTAGCCCTCCCGCTGGTACTCGACCAACGGGTCACGCTGCCCCATTGCCCGCAGGCCGATTCCCTCCTGCAGGTAGTCCATTTCGTACAGGTGCTCACGCCATTTCCGGTCGAGGACGGCGAGAACGACCCGGCGTTCCAGCTCCCGCATGAGCGGGTCGCCGTCCGGGCCCGGGCCGAGGTCCTCCTCGCGCCGGTCATAGGCATCGTGCGCGTCGGCCTGCAGCTCCTCGATCAGGGTTTCGCCGGTCAGCCCCTCACGGTCGTCGGGGGCCGGCACCTCCACGCCGACCTGGTACAGCTCGCCCAGACCGCTCCAGAGGGTGTCGAGGTCCCATTCCTCGGGATACCCTTCCGCGGTCGCGCCGCGGACGTACGCCTCCACCGTGTCGTCGATGAAATGGCGGACCTGTTCGTGCAGATCGGCCCCTTCGAGAACCTTCCGGCGCTCCTCGTAGATGACGGTGCGCTGTTTGTTCATCACCTCGTCGTACTTCAGGACGTTCTTGCGGATCTCGAAGTTCTGGCCCTCTACCTGGGTCTGCGCGGAACGGATCGCACGAGTGACGATCTTCGACTCGATCGGCACGTCCTCGGGAATGTTGAGCCGGTCCATGATTCCCTCGACGGCCGCGGCGTTGAACAGCCGCATGAGGTCGTCGCCCAGGGACAGGTAGAACCGGGACTCCCCGCGGTCGCCCTGGCGGCCGGCTCGTCCACGCAGCTGGTTGTCGATGCGGCGGGACTCGTGGCGTTCGGTGCCCAGCACGTACAGCCCACCAAACGCCAGGACATCCTCGTGCTCGCTGCTGACCGACGCGCGAGCCTTCTCCAGCGCCTCGGGCCAGGCCGCCTCGTAGTCCTCCGGAGTGTCGATCGGGCTCAGGCCGCGCTGGCGCAGTTCTACCTGGGCGAGGAACTCGGGGTTGCCACCGAGCATGATGTCGGTACCGCGCCCGGCCATGTTGGTGGCGACGGTCACCGCGCCCCGGCGCCCCGCCTCGGCGATGATCGAGGCTTCCCGCTCGTGCTGCTTGGCGTTGAGCACCTCGTGCTTCACGCCGCGCTTGGTCAGCTCCTTGGACAGGTACTCCGACTTCGCCACGCTGGTCGTGCCCACGAGTACCGGCTGGCCCCTGTCGTGGCGCTCGGCGATGTCGTCGACGACCGCGCTGAACTTGGCGACCTCGGTCTTGTACACGACATCGGGCTGGTCGGCCCGGATCATCGGCTTGTTCGTGGGGATCGGCACGACGCCGAGGGTGTAGATCTGGTGGAACTCCGCCGCCTCCGTCATCGCGGTTCCGGTCATTCCGGACAGTTTGTCGTAAAGGCGGAAGTAGTTCTGCAGCGTGATCGTGGCCAGGGTCTGGTTCTCCTGCTTGATCTCAACCTTTTCCTTGGCCTCGATCGCCTGGTGCATACCCTCGCTGTAACGCCGGCCGTGCAGTACCCGGCCGGTGAACTCGTCGACGATGAGAACCTCGCCGTCCGTGACGATGTAGTCCTTGTCCCGGCGGTAGAGCTCCTTTGCCTTCAGGGCGTTGTTGAGGTAGCCGACCAGCGGGGTGTTCACCGATTCGTAGAGGTTGTCGATACCGAGCTGGTCCTCCACCTTGGCCACCCCGCTCTCGGTGATGGCCACCGTCCGCTTGCCCTCTTCCACCTCGTAGTCGACGTCTCTGACCAGGGCCGGGGCGATACGGGAGAACTCGGTGTACCAGCGGGTCGGGTTGTCCGCCGGGCCGCTGATGATCAGCGGTGTCCTGGCCTCGTCGATCAGGATCGAGTCGACCTCGTCGACGACGGCGAAGCTGTGCCCGCGCTGCACGAGCTCATCACCGCTCCAGGACATGTTGTCCCGCAGGTAGTCGAAGCCGAACTCGTTGTTGGTGCCGTAGGTGATGTCGGCCTCGTACTGCTGGCGGCGGACCGCCGGTGGCATCTGCGGGTGGATCACACCGACCGTGAGCCCGAGAAAGCGGTGCACCCGGCCCATGTTCTCCGCGTCCCGCTGGGCCAGATAGTCGTTGACGGTGACAATGTGCACGCCCTTACGGGACAGCGCGTTCAGATAGGCCGGCAGCGTGGAGACGAGGGTCTTGCCCTCACCGGTCTTCATCTCGGCGATGTTGCCCAGGTGCAGGGCCGCCCCGCCCATGATCTGGACGTCGAAGTGCCGCTGGCCGAGGGTCCGCCGGGCCGCTTCGCGTACGGCCGCGAATGCTTCGGGGAGAAGTTCGTCGAGGGTTTCCCCGTCGTCGATCCGCTGCCGGAACTCGTCGGTCATCGCGCGCAGCTCGGCGTCGGTGAGCCCCACGAAGTCGTCCTCGAGGAGGTTCACCTGCTCGGTGATGGCCTTGAGCCTGCGCAGAATACGGCCCTCGCCGGCGCGGAGGATCTTCTCGAGTACCACGGGTGAAACTCCTCGGGCGGCTTGTCGGCTGGGTCACCTACACAACGAGACTAGGCTAGACCCCCGGTGCTGATCGATCCTCCCCGTACGGCGGGTCGGACATCCTTGTGACAGGCGGGACGCTTGTGACAGGCCGGACGCCGCACCAGGCGGCCTCACCCGTCGAAAGGGCCGGCCCTCCCTCCCCACCAGCGGGGCGGTACGGAATCGTGCTGCCGTGCCCGTGCCCGGCCGCGGATCCTCGTGGCTGCTGGCGGATCCGCTCCCGGCCCCGGGGCCCGCCCATCAGAACGTACGGGAACCGCGGTCAGTGCCCGGCCGCCGACGCCTCCCGCGGGCTCGTAGGCGATCCTGACCAGATGCCGAAGCTCGACCCCGTGGAGATCACGGCTGGCCGGATCCACCTCCGCCCGTGGATCCCCGCCGACATCGACGACGTCCACCGTGCCTGCCAGGACCCGGACATCCAGCGCTGGATAAGGATTCCCTCGCCCTACACCCGGCAGGACGCCGAGGCCTACATCACCGGGTTCGCGCCCCGGCAGTGGGACGACGGCCGGGGTGCCCCGTTCGCCGTGCTGGACGCCACGTCGGGGTCGGTGCTGGCCTCCGTGAGCCTGACCGAGGTGACCGACGACGGCCTGGCCACGGTGGGTTACTGGTGCGCGCCGGGCGCACGTGGCCAGGGTGTCGTCAGCCAGGCGGTCGGTGTGGTGAGCCGCTGGGCGTTCCAGGTCCTCGGGGTCGAACGGCTGGAATGGACGGCCGGGGTGGGCAACTGGGCCTCCCGCCGGGTGGCGGAGAAGAACGGGTTCACCATCGAGGGCACGCTGCGCCGGGGCCTCGTCCTGCGCGGCGTCCGGATCGACTGCTGGATCGGCTCCCTGCTGCCGGACGACCGGCCTCCGTCGTGACGGTCAGCAACCATATGGCCGGGCAGCTTCATGCCAGCCGGCCACGACCGACCGGCCGGTCGCGACCGCGTGAAAACAGTCCGGGAAACACGGCGTACGCCAGGAGGAACACGGCATACGCCAGCCCGGCGTGTCCCCGGCCGGGTGGCCGCCACGGCGACCGCCAGCAGGCTCAGGCAGCAGGCGCGGACGGTGACGGATTCAGGTGATTTCCAGCAGCTTCTCCCTGACCGCGTAGACCACCGCCTCCATCCGGGAGTGCAGCTGAAGCTTCTCCAGGATGTTACGGATGTGATTCTTGACCGTGTTCTCACTGATGAACAGCTGCTTGGCGATGTCGCGGTTGTTGAGCCCCTTGGCGACGAGCCGCAGGACCTCCATCTCACGATCGGTGAGCCTGGGGGTGGGCAGCTGCGGCCGACTGTCCGCCTTTTTGATCATTAGTGCGAACTCGCTGAGAAGTTTCGAGGCCATCGACGGGCTGATCAGGCTCTGCCCCCCGTGCACGGCGCGGATGGCGGTGGCAACCTCGTCGATCGAGATCTCCTTGAGCAGGTAGCCCATGGCACCCGCCTTGATCGCGTCGTAGAGGTCGCCCTCCTCGTCGCTGATGGTCAGCATGACGATCTTTGCGCTGGGCACTGCCTGCTTGATTGCGCTGGTCGCGTCGATCCCGCCGCGACGCGGCATCCGGACATCCATGAGGACGATGTCGGGCGCGGTGTCGACCGCCATCGTGACGGCTTCGGAGCCGTCCGGTGCCTCACCGACCACCTCGATGTCCTTCTCCTGCTCAAGGACCATCTGTAGGCCACGCCGAAACAGAGCATGATCGTCAACGACGAGCACCCGGATGGGATCCGGCGACAACGGCTCTTCCCCCGGCTGGCGCCCATCCCCCGTCATATGACCTCCCTCACGTCGCGGCGGACCCCTGCCAGGTGTCCGTGCCGGTGCACGGGCCACCTGGCAGGCGGCTGAAGACATCCACGGCAGATGGTCCCACGTCAATTGGACCTGCATGCCTTTACACCGTTGCGACCATGTCACGAGGCTGGTCGTGGCCGGCCTCCGGATCCGCCTGCCGGTGGCCCGGATACGGCCTATGCGTGAACCGCGGAGTCCTGGTGAGGATCCTGAGCCGCGTCCGCACCCGTATCCGCCTCAAGCCGGATCAGGCCGTAGTCGTATCCACACCGTCGGTAGACGACACTCGGCAGGCCCGTGTGCACGTCACGGAAGAGGTAGAAGTCGTGGCCCACGAGCTCCATATTGGACAACGCTTCGTCAAGAGTCATGGGCGTGGCTCGGTGGACCTTCTCACGGACGACCATGGGGGACGGATCCGCGACACCGTAGTCCGCGTCGCCGCCGGCAGCCGCCGAAGCATCGAGCACACCGACGGCCGGGCTCCCGTCCGGCAGACCGGACGGCCGGTCGGGGGCGGTCTGCGCCAGTGAGGCACGGCCCGCGCCGTTGTGACGGCTCCGCCTGTCGGCAGCCCGCCGTAGCCGTTCGGCGAGCTTCGCCGCGGCCAGGTCGAGCGCCGCGTAGGGGTCGGCCGCGGCAGCCTCCGCGCGGATGACCGGACCCCGTGAGAACACGGTCAGCTCGACACGCTCGCGGACATCCGCCATGCGCGGGTTGCGCTCGCGGGAGAGCTCCGCGTCCACCCGGAACGCCTTGTGATCAAACCTCTCAAGCTTCGCAATCTTGGCCTCGGCCTGCTCGCGGAACCTTTCAGGAACCGCGGTGTGCCTTCCCTTGACCACGATGTCCACTCGTTTCACCTTCCTGTAGACCGGAAGTCGCGACCATCGGGCAGTCCCGACGGATCGGGCCAGGCCCCGCTTCCGGTGTCGTGCCGTGCGCCAGGGCTTATCTGCTGCCTCGTTCCTTCCGCTCGGGCCCCCGGACACCTGGGCCCTCGCCCCGCCTGTCAGTCCCCGTGGTGCCGGTACGGGTGACGACAGTTTTATCCCTCCGGTACCCTGATCGCAGGCAAACGGACAGCTTGGGGCCGGTCATCTCGAGTAGGGCGTCGGTGGGCCAACGTCGCGGCGGCGACCGCCGCCACCGATACCGGTACCGCGCCGGCACGCAGCACCCGAGTGGCTTCGGACAGCGTCGCCCCGGTTGTCACGACGTCGTCGATGACGATGAACAACGCTCCGGGCGTCCCACGGCCGTCCCAGCCGACGGAGGCATCCGGCGGGAAAGACCCGGCCGCGGAAGAAACATGGTCGCCCGGCCCCCGGCCCCCTGGAGCACGGCGCAGGATGAACGCGCCGTCGACATTGGCCGCGCGTTCCGCGGCGCTCAGGCCCGCCTGGTCCGCCACCGGCCGGGCGGGGCGCAGCATCGGCACCACCCGTGCCGGCACGCCCGCTCGGCGCAGCACCCGGGCGGCGCCGTCGCCGAGCCGGCGTACGTGGTCGAACCCGCGCTGACGCACCGCGGCCCGGGTCGACGGCACCGGCACCAGAACGACCGGGCCGTCGTGTGCTGACGCGGCCCTGGCCGCGACCACCGCGCGGGCCAGTGCCGACACGAGTGGCCCGGGGGCGTCCAACCTGCCTCTTTCTTTGAAGGCCAGCAGGATTCGCCGGCACGCGCCGTCGTAGACGGCGCCGGCGAAACACGGTGGCCCTCGCCGCTTCGGGGTGGCCGTCTGTCCCGAAGCGGCGAGGAATGCGGGCCGATCGACCGCGGCCTCACACACCGCGCAGACAGCCGGGCCGGGACGGCCACAGCCGGCACAGCTTCGCGGCAGGAGAAGATCCAGCAGGACCTCGAAAGCGGCGGACAGGTACGTAGCGGACATGTGTCGTATGGTCACCCCGCCGGCCCCGGCCTGACCAGCACCCGGCCCGTCCTGTGGAAAACCCTCGTGGGGCGGGACCTGCCTGTGGACAACGCCCGCCCAGGACGCCCACGACGTGCATGCTCTGTGAGCGCGGCCTTTCCGCAGACGCGAAAAGAAATCGAATGAATACAAATAGTCATCAAAGATGGGCTTTCCTGTCCGCCTGGCACCCAACATCGACAGATCTGGCACGATCGCACTCACCGGGTCCACCGGCAGTAGGGCACGCGGCAGTACGGGCACGCGGCAGGCCGGGCCGATCGTTGGCAGCGCGGATCCATCCATACGGCGAACCGGTCACGGCGGCACGGGTGCGCCGGCCCCGGACAGCGCGCCGGGACACTGGCGCGGCCGCCTCCATCCGGACCGCCGGAGGCCCGAGAAGGTGAGGAGACCGACATGACCGGCGGACCAGGCTGGGGCGACCCCCAGCCACCCGGCGGGCCGAATCCCTCGGACGGCCGGCAGCAGCCGCCGCCACCCGGCTGGGGGCAGCCCCAACCACCGCCGTCCGGCGGGAACCAGCCGCCCTCGCATCCTGGCGGGAACCAGCCCCCATCTCCTGGCGGGAACCAGCCCCCGTCTCCTGATTGGAACCAGTCCCCACCTTCTGGCTGGAACCAGCCGCCATCGGGCTGGGGGCAGCCACAGCCGGCGGGAGGAGCGGGCCAGTGGGGGCCTCTGCCGCAGGCCGAGAAACCGGGGATCATCCCGCTACGGCCGCTGGCCGTCGGCGAAATACTCGACGGCGCCTTCGCCGCGCTGCGGCGCAGCCCCGCGGTAATGATCGGGCTGACCTTCGGTGTCACCACCGCGACACAGATCGTCGCGGCGGCGCTGACCGCGATCGGCCAGCGCGGCTCCACCGGTCTCGCGCTCTCCCTCAGCATCGTGGATATAATCATCAACTTCGTCGTCATCGTCGCGCTGACCGGCGTGCTCAGCGTGGCGGTGAGCGAGCTGACAATGGGTAGCAGCATCCAGATCGGAGAGGTCCTGCGGCGCGTCCGGCCCCGGCTGCCCGGCCTCGCCGGGCTGTCGGTCGTGGTGGCGCTGCTGACCCTGATCGGGCTCATCGGGCTCGTCATCGGCGGCATCTTCGTAGCGGTCGCGCTGGTCCTGGCGACCCCCGCGTTCGTCCTCGAAGGCGGCACGATCAGGACGGCCATGCGGCGCTCGTGGACACTGGTCCGCGGCGCATGGTGGCGCACCTTCGGGATCCTGCTGCTGACGAGCATAGTTGTCGCTGTCCTGCTGTTCGTCCTCGCCTTCATCTTCGGGCTGGCCTTCACCGCCGCCAGCGACGCCCTGACCGATCCGGTCAGCGGCGACTTCACCGGGCCGGGCCTCGCGCTCAACGCGATTATGAGCATCATCATCGACACCGTGATCATGCCGGTCATGGCGAGCGTGGTCGTGCTGCTCTACGTCGATCGCCGCATCCGGCTGGAAGGGCTCGACATGACGCTCGCCCAGGCGGCGCGGGAGCGCCGCGCCGCGACCGGCCAGGGCTATCAGTGACGGGAGCACGAGCATCCGCGGCGGGAACGCGGGCGTCCGGGGCCCCGCGGCACAGCAATGGGTGAACCGCGATGATCGAGCCAGTGGTGACCCGTGACGCGGCAGCGGAGGAAGCCCGCCGCGAGCTGTCCAGGGCGATCTACCACCGGGCTGGGCCAGGCTGGTTCGAACGGGTGGTGAACTGGCTCACCGCGCGGCTCGGCGATCTGTGGGCCGGCGTCACCGAGCCGTCCGGCGGCGGCCTCGGCATCGCGGCCCTCGTCATCGTGGCCGCCGTGGCCGCCGTGGCGGTGCGGCTGCGTCTCGGCCCGCTGCGGCGGCAGGCCCGGACGGCGTCGACGGATCTCGATCTGACCAGTCCGCTGTCGGCGGCGGCGCTGCGGGCCGAGGCCGACGCCGCGGCCCGTGCCGGCGCGTTCGCTGACGCGGTGCGTTCCCGGCTGCGCGCCGTCGTGCGGATGCTGGAGGAGTCAGGAGTGCTCGAGCCCCGGCCGGGACGGACCGCCGGTGAGCTGGTCGCCGAGGTCGGCCGGATCGCGCCCGCTCCCACCCCCGCCCTGGCGGCGGCCGTGACCGTGTTCAGCGAGATCTGGTACGGCGGGCGGAGCGCGTCCGAGGCCTCCTACCGCACCGTCGTACGGGCGGACGAAGCGCTTACCGGGCTGCGGCCACGGCCGGGAGCGGGCGACGCCAGCCCGGCTCCCACCTTCACGGTGCCGGCTTGAGCGCCCTGGCCGGCCGGCGGCAGCGTAACCACGCGTCCGGCACTCCGCCACAGGCTGTACCGCCACGAGCCGCGCCGGTGCGGGCCGCCGGCCCGCCGGCCGTACCCTCGCCGGACGTACCCTCGCCGGCTGTGTCCCCGCAGAGCGTGTCGCCGCAGGATGTGTCGCCGCAGGATGCGGCCTCGCAGGCCGCTGCCCCGCGGGCGCCGGGCGCCGGGCGCCGGGGGCTCGATCCGCGAGCCCGCCGTGGCATCCGCGTCACAGCCGTCCTTTTACTACTTATCGTAATATGTATAACACTTGTGGTCATGTCTGCAAGCTCGAACGGACGCCCGCTCGATCCTGGGTCGGCCGATCCGGACGGGACCATGGCCCTGGCGCGGCTCGTGCGGGCGCACGGCGTCACAGTCACCGCGACGAACGACCCGGCCGAGACGGCGAACGAGCCGGATCCCGCCGACGTCACGATCGTGCTGGCCCACCCACAGCGGGCATCCAGGCAGGCGCTCGACAGGCTTGCCCAGCTGGCCGGCCAGGGCAGCGACGTGGTGCTCCTCGAGCCGGACGCGACTGTCGTCGACGCCCTGGGCCTGCCGGTCACCGTCACCGGCCGCGTCCCCTCCGGGACACCCTCGCCACAATGCCAGCTGTCTGAGGCCACCACGGCGGGGGCGGTCACGCTCGGTGGCCGGTCTGCTTTCCGGGCCACCGGGCCGGACGCGGCCGAGCTCACCATGTGTTACCCGGTGGAGTCGGCCTCGGTCCTGGTAGTCGTGCCGGCGCCCCGAGCACCGGGCCGGCCGCGGGAAGCGGCCGGGCCTGGACGGTTCGTCCTGATCGGCAACGCCGGTTTCATGACCAACGACCGACTGGACGAGCAGGGCAGCGCGGCGCTCGCGATCGGGCTGCTCAACCGGCACCGCACGCTGTCCTGGGTGACCCCGCAGCTCGGCGCCCCGGACGCGGTGGCCCGCAGAGGCCTGCTCGACCTGCTGCCCGACCGGGTGCCGCTGGCCTGCCTCCAGCTCGGCCTGGCCGCGGTCGTCCTCGCCCTGTGGCGGGGCCGCCGGCTCGGCCCGCCGGTACCCGAACCGCTCCCGGTCGTGGTGCGCGCGGCCGAGACCGTCGAGGGACGAGGCCGCCTCTACGCCGCCGCGCAGGCCCGGGACCTGGCCGCGGCGGTGCTGCGGGCGACCACGCGCGGGCGGCTGGCCGAACGGCTCGGGCTGCCGACACGGACCCGCCCGGCCCGGCCCGGCGACACGGGGCAGCCCGAGGCTGACCCGGCCGCGCTCGTGGCCTCCGTCGCCACCCGTACCGGACGCTCCCCCACGGAGATCACGTTGCTCCTGTACGGTTCCGAGATGAGCCAGGGTGCCCCGGCAGCGGCTGGGACGGCCCTGGCGACAGGGGTGACGGACGAGGCGTTGGTGGCGTTGGTGGATCAGCTCGACGCGCTGGACCGGCAGGTGGCAGCGGGACCGGATCGGCAGGTGGCGGCAGGATGAGTGTCCCGGAGACATCCGACGACACCCAGCGGACGGCCACCGCTTCCCCGGCCGGGCCCGTGAGCACGGCGG
>NZ_CEVIVD010000068.1:6398-14560 GCF_982290655.1 Protofrankia sp. CiP1_Cm_nod3 | reverse complement strand
GCGCCGCGGGGCCGGGCGGCGCGGGGCCGGGCGGCGGGCCCGGGGCCAGGGGCTCCGAGGTGCCCGAGGCCGGGCTGTCGTCCCCGGTCGAGCTGTCCAAAGCCGAGCCATCCGGGACATGGGCGTCGGCCCAGGCCGTCGCGGGTGACCCGGAGACGGCCCGCCAGGCGCTGATCGCGCTGCGCGAGGAGGTGGCCAGGGCCGTGGTCGGCCAGGACGCCGCCGTCAGCGGCCTTGTCGTGGCCCTGCTCTGCCGTGGCCACGTGCTGCTCGAAGGCGTCCCGGGGGTTGCCAAGACCCTGCTGGTACGCGCCCTGGCCGCGGCGCTGTCCCTGGACACCAGACGGCTGCAGTTCACCCCCGACCTGATGCCCGGGGACGTCACCGGGTCGCTCGTCTACGACACCCGCACCTCGCTGTTCACCTTCCGGGAGGGGCCGGTGTTCACGAACCTGCTGCTCGCGGACGAGATCAACAGGACGCCCCCGAAGACCCAGGCCGCGCTGCTGGAGGCGATGGAGGAACGCCAGGTCAGCGTCGAGGGGACGGCACGCCGGCTGCCGGTGCCGTTCACGGTCGTCGCCACCCAGAACCCGGTCGAGCACGAGGGCACCTATTCGCTCCCCGAGGCGCAGCTCGACCGGTTCCTGCTCAAGCTCACCGTGCCACTGCCGCCACGGGATGACGAGATCGGGATCCTCACCCGCCACGCGTCCGGTTTCGACCCGTCCGACCTGGACGCGGCCGGGCTCCGGCCGGTTGCCGGGCCGGCGCATCTCGCCGCCGCCCGCGACGCCGTCCGCGCCGTACAGGTCCGCCCGGAGGTGCTCGGCTACATCGTCGATCTCGCCCGCGCCACCCGGGTGGCGCCCTCCGTGCAGCTGGGCGTCTCGCCCAGGGGCGCGACCGCGCTGCTGGCCACCACCCGGGCGTGGGCGTGGCTGTCCGGACGGGGATACGCCACCCCGGACGACGTCAAGGCGCTGGCCCGGCCCACGCTGCGGCACCGGATCTCCTTGCGGCCCGAGGTCGTGCCCGACGGCGTCACCACGGACACCGTCCTCAACCAGGTACTGGCCACCGTGCCCGTCCCGCGGTAACCCGCGGTGGCCATCACCGGGCGGGCCGCCGGGCTCGCCCTCGCCGGCGTGGTCGCCGTCCTGCTCTCCCCGGCCCCGGCGGCGGCCCTGCTGCTGGTCGACGCGGCGCTCGTGCTCGCGGTGGCCGTGGACGTCGCGCTCGCCGGCGCTGTGCGCGGGCTTGCGTTCACCCGGTCCGGCCCGACGCAGACGCGGCTGGGTGAACCGGTGCCGCTGGTCCTCACCGTCACCAACACCGGGCGGCGCACGGTCCGGGCCCTGGTGCGTGACGCGTGGCCGCCGTCGTCCGGCGCCGCGCCCCGGGTGCTGCGGCTGACGGTCCCGGCCGGGCAGCGACGGTTCGGCGAGGTCGTCCTGCGCCCCACCCGCCGGGGGGACCGCCATCCGTACCGCATCACGGTCCGTTCGCTGGGGCCGCTCGGCCTCGCCGGCCGGCAGGGCCGCCACCACGCGCCGTTCCAGGTGCGGGTGCTGCCCGCGTTCCCCTCCCGGCGGCAGCTGCCGGCCGCGTTCGCGCGGCTCCAGGAGATCGAGGGAAACGTCACGCTCCGTATCGGCGGCCAGGGCTCGGAGTTCGACAGCCTGCGGGACTACGTCCCGGGCGACGACGTCCGCATGATCGACTGGCGGGCCAGCGCGCGGCACGGCACGGTGGCGGTCCGGTCGCTGCGGCCGGAACGGGACCGCCGGGTCATCTGCGTCCTGGACACCGGACGGACCAGCGCCGGCCGCATCGGCGACACCCCCCGCCTCGACCACGCGATGGACGCCGCCCTGCTGCTGGCGACCGTGGCCGCCCGCGCCGGCGACCGCGTCGGCCTGCTCGCGCACGACACCACGGCCCGGGTCGCCCTGCCGGTGGCCGGCGGCGGGAATCCGGTGGTCCGCATGAGCGCGGCGATGGCGCTGGTGGAACCCGTGCTGGCCGAGGCCGACCACCAGGCGATCGCCTCGGCGGTGCTGCGCGCCGCCGGGCGGCACTGCCTGGTCGTGCTGTTCACCGAGCTTGCTCCCGCGGTCGTCGAGGAAGGCCTGCTGCCGGCGCTGCCGGCGCTGACCGCCCGGCACACCGTCGTCGTCGCGGCGGTGAGCGACCCGCGGCTGGCCGAGCTCGCGGCCGGCCGGGGCGATGTGCACGCGGTCTACTCGGCCGCCGCGGCCGGGCAGACGCTGCTGCGCCGCCGCCAGCTCGCCGGGCTGCTGCGCGGCCGCGGCGCGCACGTCGTGGACGCCCCGCCGGCGACCTACGCGGCGGCCGTCACCGACGTCTACCTGGCCCTGAAGTCCACCGGAGGCCTGTGAGCCCGGCGCGTCAGAGGGCTCGGCGCGTCAGGAGACCAGGCGTCAGAGGGGCCAGCGCGTCAGGAGACTGGAGCGAGGTCCGCGGAGAGCTCCCTGTCCAGGTCGCCGGACTCGCCGGCGGCCACGGCCCGGGCACCGTAGATCTGGACATACCCGACGAACATCGCCAGGGCGAACGCGCCGATACCGATGCGGACCCCGGCCGGCAGAGAGGACGGCGTCACGAACGCCTCGATCAGGCCGCTGACCGCCAACGCGGCCGCCAGCCCGAGCGAGATCGCGACCGCGGCCCGGCCCTCGGCCGCCAGCGCCTCCACCCGCCGGCGCGGCCCCGGGTCGATGATCGACCAGCCCAGCCGCAGGCCGACCGCGCCGGCGGTGAACACGACGGCCAGCTCCAGCATCCCGTGCGGCAGGATCAGGGTGAAGAACTGCGACGACTCGCCACAGCTCGCCATGTAACCGCCGACGATCCCCAGGTTGACCGAGTTGAACAGCAGCACCACGAGGGTCGGCAGGCCCAGCAGCGCGCCGGAGGCGATGGCCGACGCGGCCACCCAGGCGTTGTTCGTCCAGACCTGCGCGGCGAACGAGGACGCGGGATTCTCCGAGTAGTAGCGGGCGAAGTCGCGATGGCACAACTGCCGCACCTCGTCCGGCGGGAGCAGGCCGCTGTGGGCGGCCGGGCTGTGCGCCACCCACAGGCCGAGGGCCACCGCCACCGCCAGACAGGCCGCGCAGGTGGCCAGCACCCACCCACGCCGCGCGTACACCGCCGCCGGGAAGGTGACGGCGACGTACCTGCCGGCGACACGCCAGCCCGGCTCCCGCGTCCCGACCACGACGGAGCGCGCCCGGGTGACCGTGCCGGCGAGACGGTCGACCAGCACCGGGTCCGGGCCACGGCTGCGGATCACCGACAGGTGGGTCGCGACCTTCTGGTAGAGCTCCACGAGCTCGTCGAGCTCCGCCGCGGGCATCCGGCGGGGCCGCGCCGCGCGCCGGACCAGCTCCTCCAGCCGGGCCCACTCGCCGCGATGGCGGCCGACGTACGCGTCCAGATCCATCCGTACCGCCTCCCACCGCGCCCGGCACCCGGCAAAGATCACTACCCGGCACACATCGGACGGGCGGGAACAGGTGGATGTTATCCCCGCACCGCGCGGCCGACACGCTCAGGCCGCGGCCCGTGGCCGTGCGGGAAGAACCATGATCATACAGCCTTCCGGCGAGCGGGAAGGAGGACGGGAGCGCATGGCGGCCGGGCGGGCATGACACACCATCGGGCCGGTGCCGGACATCCACGGGCCGGCTACCGGACATACTCGGCACAGCGCGCGTGCACGGAGCAGGCACAGCGGCCGGAACAGCCGAACAGCCGGAACACGAACAGCCGGAACAGGCAGAGCGGGACGGACGTGAGCGGGACCGGAGCTATCGGGAATGGAGCCGCCGTGTGAACCGGCTTGTCACGGGTGAGGCGGTCACGATCGACCTGCGGGTCGCCCGGCTCGGCTCGCGGATCATCGCCGGGCTCATCGATCTCGCTCTACAGGCCGTCGTACTGGTCGTCACCGCCTGGGCCGCCTTCACCACCGTCGCTCCAGGTGACGAAGCACTGGCGTCCGCGCTCTATCTGACCGTCGTGGTGCTGGTCGTGGTCGGCTACCCGACGACGACGGAGACGCTGTGGCGGGGACGCAGCATCGGTAAGGCGGCCATGGGGCTGCGGGTCGTGCGGGACGACGGCGGGCCGATCCGGTTCCGGCACGCGTTCGTCCGCGCTCTGCTCGGCGCCGTGGTGGAGCGGCCCGGTGCGCTGCTGGCGGTCCCAGGGATGATCAGCATGCTGGTCTCCGGGCGGTCCAAGCGGCTCGGGGACCTGCTCGCCGGAACGGTCGTCCTCCAGGAACGCATCCCACCCGGCGCGGCGGTGCCCGTGATGATGCCGCCGCAGCTCGCCGGCTGGGCCGCCACCCTGGACCTGTCCTCGTTCGAGGACGCCCTGGCGCTGGCGGTGCGCCAGTTCCTCGGCCGGGCCCGGGAACTGTCGCCGCAGGCACGTGAACGCATCTGCAGCCAGCTCGCCGCGTCGGTGTACGCCGTCGTCACCCCGCCACCGCCGCCGGGTACCCATCCCTGGGCGTATCTGTCGGCCGTCCTCGCCGAACGCACCGCCCGCGCACGCTGGCAGGCCGAACGCACCGCCGGCGCGCAGTGGCAGGCCGAACGCACCGCCGGCGCGCAGTGGCCGCTCGCCGGGGCCGGCACACCACCGGCACAGCCGGCCCCGCCGTGGGGAGCCGGCCAGCCGTGGACGTCCGGACAGCCGTGGGCAGCCCACCAGGGGCAGGGGATCCAGCCAGGTCCGGACGGCCAGCCGGGAGCGGCCCAGCCGTGGGCAGCCCAACCGGGAGCGGGCCAGCCGAGGGGAAGAGAGTCCTGGGTAGCCCGGCCGAGCGATCCGGACGACGTGGCTGAGGCCCCGGCGCCGAGCCCTTTCGTACCCCCGAGCTGACCCGGCCGTTCCGGTCGCGACGGCCGGGCCCGTGGCGCCCGTGGCCGGTGCGGCCGGGGAACAGAACTTCCACCGACGAGGCACCCGCTTCCGCCCGGCGGGCCGCCGGCGGAAACGCGCGCACCCGTCCGCGGGCATTGCGGCTCACAGGAACGAGTACGCAAGTGGCTGCCACAGCAACCACTTGTTCTCTCACTCTCATGATCTGTCAATATTTGATCATGAAGGGTTGTGGCGGCGGGAGTGCGCGGAGGATGTCTGGTGGTGGCTGTGGTCAGCGCTCGCGCTGACCGTGGCGGCCTGCCAGGGGCAGGGCCGCCACGGTGAACGGGGTGGCTCCTGGGTCAGGAGCCGGCGGTCAGGAGCCGTGCTCCCAGGAGTTCAGATACTCCTCCTGGGCCGGGGTGAGGACGTCGATCGCAAGCCCCATGGTCTCCAGCTTCAGCCGCGCGACCTCCTTGTCGATCTCGAGCGGGACGTCGTGGACGCCCGGGGCCAGCGACTGCCAGGTCTTCGTCAGCCACTCCGCGGTCAGCGCCTGGTCGGCGAAGGACATGTCCATGACCGCCGCCGGGTGGCCCTCCGCGGCCCCCAGGTTGACCAGCCTGCCCTCGGCGAGCAGCAGCAGGCGCCGGCCGTCGGCCAGCACGTACTCGTCGGTCTGGTGGCGCACCCGGCGCGGGCCGGCGACGGCCAGCTCGGACAGCGCCCTGATGTCGATCTCGATGTCGAAGTGCCCCGAGTTCGCGAAGATCGCGCCGTCCTTCATGGCCTCGAAGTGCTCACGGCGCAGCACGTCCCGGTTGCCGGTGACGGTGATGAACACGTCGCCGATGGCGGCGGCCTCGATCATCGGCAGGATGCGGAAGCCGTCCATGGCCGCGTCCAGCGCCTTGGTCGGGTCGATCTCGGTGACGACCACGTTGGCGCCCAGCCCCTTGGCCCGGGACGACACCCCCCGGCCGCAGTACCCGTAGCCGGCGACGACGACGGTCTTGCCGGCGAGCAGGGTGTTGGTGGCGCGGAAGATCGCGTCCAGGGTCGACTGGCCGGTGCCGTAGCGGTTGTCGAACATGTGCTTGGTGTCGGTGTCGTTGACCGCCACCATCGGGAAGCGCAGCGCGCCGTCCTTGCTCATCTGGCGCAGCCGGATGACGCCGGTGGTCGTCTCCTCGCACCCGCCGCGGACGCCCGGGAGCACCTCGGTGCGGGTCGTGTGCAGCGTGTTGACCAGGTCACAGCCGTCGTCGAAGACGTAGTGGGGGGCGCCGTCCAGCGCCGCGTTGATGTGCGCATAGTAGCCGTCACGATCCACGCCGTTGCGGGCGAAGGTGGAGATGCCGTACTCGGCGACCAGCGCGGCCGCGGTGTCGTCCTGGGTGGACAACGGGTTGGACGCGGCGAGCGCGAGCTGCGCCCCACCGGCGGCGAGTGCCCGCATGAGGTTGGCGGTCTCGGTCGTCACGTGCATGCAGGCGGCGATCTTCACCCCCTCGAACGGGCGCTCGACGGCGAAGCGGTCACGGATCTGACGGAGCACCGGCATGGACCTGTCCGCCCACTCGATACGCGTCTTGCCCTGCTGGGCGAGCGCAAGGTCGGCGATGTCGTTCTTGGGCAGCTCTGCCATCGGAATCTTCTCCTGTCGAGGGGCTCGCGGACCCCGGGCAAGGGGAGACCGCCTACGCGGGCGAACCGGTGGGCCGGCAACGACACGATCATAGTTCCTCGCCCCGCCGGCGGCCCTGATGTCCGGATCGCCAGAGCGACCGGTGGTAGGAGCGCTCTGCATCGACGTTACGACATCCGCCTGCGCGATCCATCCTTCGCCCTGTGTGTCCGGCGAATCCGGAAGTGGTCGACGACCCCCGGGACCGGTTCAACCACCGGCCGGCACCCCGTCTCCCCTGACATGCGCGGCCCCGTCCCGCGCGCGGCCGCCGACGGGTGGATCGCCCACTCGGCCCTCGTCCGCCTCGGCCATGGAGGGCGACGAACGAACACAGAAGACGAACTATCGTAACTGTTTCAATAGGAACGATAGCAGGCAGAATGGAAAATGGTTATAAAGGGGGTGTAAACGGACGGTACCCGACGGTCTGGCAGTCCGCACAGGGACGGGTCGACCTGATCTGGCACGGCTCCCCGCCCAGGCTCGCGGTCTGGACCACGCTTACCCGCCCCAGGCCCTCACAGATGGGGCAGAGCATGTTGATCTCACGGGTGACCGGCTCGGGCCGGTCACCGGAGGCCGTAGAGCTCACCGGGCACGTCCCGCGACGCCACCCGTCACGTCGCCCGCCTCCGCAGCTCGCCCATCTCCGCAGCGTCACGGAGCAGCCCCGCTTCCACGAGCCCCGCTTTCACGAGAGCAGTTCTCGTAAGATCATTTTCTATGAAACCACTTTACGTAGCATGATAAACACAGTCCGGACACCCGGAACCTTTGACCTCAAAGAAATCACAGCAAGACCACTGGAGCGCCGCTGAAGGATCATCTACGAACCACCAACAGACCATCAGCAGGACACCAACAGATCGCCGTACGGACGGGCTGGCGCGGAACGGCCAGTGCGCGGGCCAGCTGTGCCGGCCGACCAGAGTGACCGCCCAGCCGGCCGGACCGGCCTCGAACGGCACCCTCAGAACGGGCATCCCGAACGGCATCCCGAACGGCATCCCGAACGGCGCAGCGCAGGCCGGACAGGCCCATCGGACACAACGCCAGCAGGCATGTCAGCCAGGTACAGTCGGCCAGACACGTCGATCAGGCACAACGTCGCCACATCCGGCAGCGATCGAACGCGGCGAATTCCGATCACACATACGGGCCGGCGACAATCCAGTGGGGCGTCACCGCCCCCAGCGCCACACACCTCCCTGATCTCGTGCGTGTGACATCGTGAGGACAGGCCGCAGGTGTCCACCGGCCCCGCGGGCCAGCGGCGGCATGATTATTTTTGTGCCGGCCAGCGGGCCCGACGGGTTCGAGCCCTTACGGACCGCCGTCCGGCCTATCACAGGAGGTGACCTCAACGGCCGTGCAGAGAGAGCCCACGTTCCGTGCACGACCGCGCCGTCGCACGGCAGACGCCCGTCTCACCTCGGCGCCACGCCCGCCCGCCGACACCGCCGGCCCGTCCGGCGCCCGGTCTGCCGGCACCCCGGGCGCCGGCACGAGCGGCTGGGACGCCCGGTCCGACGACGACGCCCCGGCCACCGCCGACGGGTACCGGGGCGCG
>NZ_CEVIVD010000068.1:0-5887 GCF_982290655.1 Protofrankia sp. CiP1_Cm_nod3 | reverse complement strand
CTGCTCACCCGGATCGGGATCATCGCCTGCGCGGCCGGTGTCGGTCTCGCCCTGTTGCTGCTTCCCCTGGTCGGCGCGATCGGCCTGTTCGCGAAATCCTCGGCGGACCACTACCTGAGCCTGCCGGACGAGCTGCTCACCCCGCCGCTGCCGCAGAGCTCCCAGATACTCGCCGCCGACGGCAGCCTCATCGCGACGCTGCGCGGAGAGACGAACCGCACCGTCGTCGACGGCAAGGACATCCCGGTGGTCATGCGGCAGGCCATCGTCGCCATCGAGGACTCACGCTTCTACAGCCACGGCGGGGTGGACGTGAAGGGCGTCGTGCGGGCCGCGCTGCGCAACAGCGAGGCCGGGGACGTCCAGCAGGGTGCCTCGACGCTGACCCAGCAGTACGTCAAGAACGTGCTGCTGCAGAACGCGCACACCAGGCAGCAGCGTGAGGATGCCGCCGGCACGTCGCTCGAGCGCAAGATCCAGGAGGCCCGGTACGCCGTCACCCTGGAGAACAAGATCTCCAAGGACGAGATCCTGGAGCGCTACCTCAACATCGCCTACTTCGGCAACGGCAACTACGGCGTGGGTACCGCCGCCCAGAACTACTTCCAGACCCACATCGCCAAGCTGACACTTCCCCAGGCGGCGCTGCTCGCCGGGCTGGTGCAGAGCCCGTCCCTGTACGACCCGGTGAACCACCCCGACGCCGCCCGGACGCGCCGGGACATCGTGCTGGACCGGATGGCCGCTCTGGGCTACGTCGCCCCGGCCGATGCGGCCGCGGCGAAGGCGGCGCCGGTCCAGGTGGTCCACGCCGCGGCCGCGGCGGCGCGGGACTCGTGCGAGACGTCGAGCGCGTCCTTCTTCTGCGACTTCGTCCGCTCCCGGCTGCTGGCCGACCCGGCGCTGGGCACGACCGATGCCGAGCGCGCCCGGCGGGTCTACGAGGGCGGGCTGGTCATCAGGACGACGCTGCAGCCCAAGGTCCAGGCCGCGGTGCAGAACACGGTCAATGCCGTGATAGCGCCCGACAACCCGGTGTCGGCCACCGAGGTGGTGATCGAGCCGGGCACCGGCAACATCCTGGCGATGGCGGTGAACCGGGTGTTCGGCTCCGACTCCGCCACCAACCAGACCAAGGAGCCACTGGCGACCAAGGCGGTGTTCCAGCCCGGGTCGACGTTCAAGACGTTCACCCTCGCCGCCGCGCTCGAGGCCGGCTACGGGCTGAACACCCAGTTCTACTCACCGTCGTGCTACAGCACGAAGAAGTTCCCGCTGGACCGGCGGGACGGCAGCCCCTGCGCCACCGGCTACTCGAACGCCGACCCGGCGGAGAGCGGGGTCTACGACCTGTCCAAGGCGACCTGGGACTCGGTGAACACCTACTACATCCAGCTCGAGGAGAAGATCGGCGTGCCAGCCGTCGTCGACATGGCGGTCCGGCTGGGCATCCCCGCCTCCTACCTGGAGGACGTCCACCCCACCAAGGGGGACCTGACCATCGGCTCCGAACGGGTCACCCCGCTGGACATGGCCAACGCCTACGCCACGCTGGCCGCGCACGGCATGCGCTGCGACCCACGGTACGTCCTGTCGGCCGCGGACTCCAGCAACCAGAACGTCGACATCGCCCCCGAGCCCGTCTGCAAGCGGACGGTGACCGCCGGGGTGGCCGACACCGTGACGAGCATCCTGGCAGGGGTGATCACACAGGGCACCGGGTACCCGAACGCGGCGGCGATCGGACGCCCGGCCGCGGGCAAGACCGGTACCACGGACAACTACTCCGCCGCGTGGTTCGTGGGGTACACCCCCCAGATGGCCGCCTCGGTCGCGGTCGGCAACCCCAAGGGAGCGCAGGGCAACCCCCTGAAGGGGATCGTCGCGGATGGCCGGACATGGTCCCGCGTGTTCGGCGGGGACCTGCCGGCGATCATCTGGGGCCGGTCGCTGCGGGCGGCCCTCAGCGGCGTTCCCGCCATGCCCATGTCGAAGGCCAATCCCACCGTGGCCAAGGGCACCAAGGGCGGGCTGCTGTCGACTCCGCCGCCGCCCCCGCCGCAACCGACGGCCCCCGCCACGGCCACAACGGACACGCCGGCAGCACCGACCGCGGCGGCAGCACCGGCAGCGGCGCCGGACATCGTCGAACCCGTCCTGCCCCCCGGCAGGTTCCCGTTCCAGGGCTCGGGCGGTGACGAGCGGCCGGGCCGGTGACGGCCCAGAGCCGGCTGTGTCCCGCGGGGCGCCGTGCCGCGGGCGGTGCCGTGCCGCGGGCGGTGCCGTGCCGCGGGGCGGTTATGTCTCGTGCGCAGCCGGCGTGGGCGAGGCGCTCAGGTCGCGCACGGCAGCCACCGGTGTCGGGTCCACACCGAGCGCGAGGGCAAGGTAGACGCTGGTGTAGTCGAACAGGCCCACCAGGGACGCCAGCCGCTCCAGGCGGCTGGCCCCCTGGGCGGACAGCTCGGTGACCGCCACCGCCCGCTCGGCCGCGGCCGTGACGGCGGCCTCCGCCTGCCGGGTCACCGTCGGATGCTCGGCCTTCTGGTCGCGCAGCAGGACCAGCCGTAGCCGCACCGGCCCGGCCTCATCGTCAGCCCGGTCACGGAAGAAGTCCTCCGCCGGGCCACCGTCGGCCCCACGGACCCCGAACGCCCCGTCCAGAACGCCCGCCTGCAGGCTTGCCGCGTCGGGAAGGGCGCCCAGCAGCGCCGGGTACCCGGCGTTCGCGGCGAGCTGGCCGGCGGCCCGGCCGGCGGCCGCGGCGGTCAGCGCGGTGGTCCCCCACAGCAGGGGTAACGAACCGGCGAGCTCGAGCGCCAGCACCTTCGCCGGGCTGATGAACGTCTCGCTGGCGGGCCGGCAGCGTATCGCCAGGTCCTCGAGGCGCACCGCCGCCGCCTCGACCGCGTCCGGGCCCTCGGCGGCGGGCGGGAGAAGGCCGAGAGCCCGCACGACAGCGACAGCCGGCAGCAGCAACACCCAGTAACCCGCCCGGGCCGGCCGGCCGTCCACCACGGGGGCGGGCAGGAACAGCGCCCGCGCGCGCCCGGCGCGATGCGCCAGCGGCGAGTCGGGCGGGCCCACCGCGACCGTCCGGCAGCCGCGACGGTCGGCCTCCTCCAGCGCGGACAGGGCCGCCTCGTCGCGTCCCGAACCGGATATCGCAATCACGACGTCGGTCACCCCCACCCAGCCGGGCAGGCCGAAACCGTTGTGGACGAGCACCGGGACCGGGCAGCGCGGCCCGGCCACCGCGGCGAGCGCGTCACCGACAGCCGCCGACGTGCCCGTCCCGACGACGAGCACCGCCCGTGGACGGCCGTCGGCGGCGAGCGCGTCGGCGCCGGCCTCCCGCGCCAGCGCGGCGGACTCCCGGACCTGGCGGGCCGACGAGGCCACCTGCGGCAGCATGCCGGACGGGTCGGCGGCGTCCAGCCGGACGGCGTCATCAAGGATGCTCTCGTCCACGCCCGCGTCCCACATGTCCTGCACCATCGCATGCCCGGACCCGCCCGGGCACATCGGGGCTCACGTCCGGCCTGGCCGGGCGCGTGTCAGAGCCGTACCGGAGCGTCGGGCGTCAGAGCCAGGGCAGGACGCCAGAGCCAGAGCCGTACCGGAGCGTCGGGGCGTCAGAGCCGGGGCGGGGCCGCGGACGCCGCTGGGCCCGGCCGGATCAGGCGGAGCCCGCGTGGGAGCCCTGGGGAGCAGGCCGGGCCATCGGGCCCCGCGGGGCGGGCATGGCCCGCACGCCGCGGCCAGCCGGGCTGCCCTGCCGCCACCCCACCCTCCGGCACCCACCGTCCGGCGGAGCTGTGGGTACGTCGGCGCCCGCCGGGGCCCCGCCAGAACCCCGCCAGGGCCCCGGGCATGGCGGGACCAGGGCTCACGACAGGCCAGGGCTCACAACGGTGCGGGCACCGACGGCCGGGCCTCCCCGCCGAACGGGACGGCCTCGTCGAGCAGCATCACCGGGATCTCGTCCCGTACTGGGAACGCCAGGTCGCACGATGTGCAGACCAGCACCGGCTCACCGCCGAGGGTGTCCTGGCGCAGGGGGGCGTGCGCCGGGCACGGACAGGCGAGGATCTCCAGCAGGAGCGGGTCGAGACTCAACAGCCGACCTCCTTTTTCACAGCGGCTTCATCACAGCGGCTTCTCACAGCGGCTTCTCACAGCGGCTTCTCACAGCGGACGCGGGCGAGGACGTCGTCGCGCACCCGGGCCATCGTGGCATGGTCGGGGGCCTCCACATTGAGCCGCAGCAGCGGTTCGGTGTTCGACGGCCGCAGGTTGAACCAGACCCCGCCACCGAGCGTGACGGTGAGCCCGTCGAGATGGTCGATGTCGGCCGCGTCCCCGGCATACGCCTTCTCGATCCCGGTCATGGCCGCGGCGGCGTCGGCGACCGTGGAGTTGACCTCGCCGGAGGCCACGTAGCGGGCGTAGCCGGCGAGCAGCTGCGACAGCGGCCGCTCCTGCTCACCCAGCGCGGCCAGGACGTGCAGGGCCGCGAGCATCCCGGAGTCGGCCCGCCAGAAGTCACGGAAGTAGAAGTGCCCGGAGTGCTCACCGCCGAAGACCGCCCCCGTCCGGGCCATCTCCGCCTTGATGAACGAATGGCCGACCCGGGTGCGTACCGGCACCCCGCCGAGCTCGCGCACCAGCTCCGGGACACCCCGGCTGACGATCACGTTGTGGATGACGGTGGCGCCGGGCTCGCGGGCGAGCTCCCGCTCGGCGACGAGGGCGGTGATGGTGGACGGTGAGACGATCTCACCGCGTTCGTCCACCACGAAGCAGCGGTCGGCGTCGCCGTCGAAGGCGAGCCCGATGTCGGCGCCGGTGGCCCGCACCGCCGCCTGCAGGTCCCGGAGGTTCTCCGGTTCGATCGGGTTCGCCTCGTGGTTCGGGAAGGAGCCGTCCAGCTCGAAATAGAGCGGGTGGACCGACAGCGGCAGCCCCTCGAACACCGCGGGGACCGTACGTCCGCCCATGCCGTTGCCCGCGTCCACGGCGACCGTCAGCGGCCGGATCGCCGACAGGTCGACCAGTGCGCGCAGATGCCGGGCGTAGGGCGCGAGCAGGTCCTGGCGGGTGATGGTGCCGCGGGGCCCGATGGTGGGCGCGACGCCGGCCTCGGCCAGCGCCCGGATCTCGCCGAGCCCGGTGTCCTGGCCGATCGGCGCCGCGCCCGCCCGGCACAGCTTGATCCCGTTGTACCTGGCCGGGTTGTGGGACGCGGTGAACATCGCGCCGGGCAGGCCCAGCGAGCCGGCGGCGAAGTAGAGCAGGTCGGTGGAGCCGAGGCCAGTCATGATCACATCCGCGCCCTGGCCGGCCGCGCCGTCGGCGAACGCCTCCGACAGCGGGACCGACGAGTCACGCATGTCGTGCGCGACGACGATCCGGGGGGCGTCCAGCAGGCGCACGAACGCGGCGCCGACGCCGTGCGCGACGTCGGCGTCGAGCTCGGACGGCACGACACCCCGGACGTCGTACGCCTTGAAGATCCGCGACAGGTCGTGCACTCGTCCGCCTTCCCGATCCCCGGGCTTCCCGGCCCATAGGCTTCCCAATCCCCGGCTTCCTGGTCGCCGGCCACTGCCGGCCCCGCCGGCCCCACCAGCGCCGCCGGCGGTGGCCGTCCACGGGGCCCCGCCGTCGGCGGTCGTCCGGGAAACCCGGCCATGGCGGTGCTGACGGCAGCCATCAGCTGCCGGCGGCGACGCCGACCTTACCGACACGCCGCCGGCCTGGGCGGAACCGTTCGGATAGCCGACACCCTGCCCGTCACCAGACGCACCGAACCCGTCACGGATACGCCGGGCCAGGCACGGACGGGCCGGCCGCCAGGCGCCGGGCATGCCAGCCAGCCGGCTCG
>NZ_CEVIVD010000067.1:21612-27910 GCF_982290655.1 Protofrankia sp. CiP1_Cm_nod3 | reverse complement strand
CCGGAAGCCGAGCCGGACGACGAGCCGGAAGCGGAGCCGGACGACGACGTCGCCCCCGTGCCCGATCCCGCCGCCCCCTGCCCTGCCGAGCCTGAGGACGGGCCGGGTTTTCCGTCGGGGGTGAGGACCTGGTAGCGGGTGATCATGCCGCCGAGGAGGTGTTCGTTGACGTGGCAGTGGAACAGCCAGGTCCCGACGTCGTCGGGCACCATGTCGGCCGTGGCCATGGTGGCGGGCAGCAGTGGGACGGTGTCCATGCGCATGCCGCTCCACAGCACGCTGTTGCCGTGCCAGTGCGGGGTGTGCAGGTCCTGCTCGCCGCCCATGCCCATGACGTACCAGCGGACGTGCTCACCCTTCCTCATGGTGATCATCGGCTCGTTGCCGAAGATGTAGCCGTTGATGGCGAGCCTGAGGTTGGACCTGGTGAAGTTCACGTCGTCGCGCGGCGGGTAGGGCGGCTGGGCGAAACGGCGGAGGTTCTCCTCCAGGTACGGGCTGCGGTTCTCGTCCATGATCTCGAAAAGGGCGACGATCTCGCGGTCGACGTCCTTCGGGGTGCCGTCCGGGCGGCCTAGGCCCCTGCCGGTGATGACCATCGCGCCCATCAGGCCGGCGGCGGTGTCGCTGACCTCCTGGGTGTGGGAGTGGTACATCCACATCACGGAGCTGCCGTCGTGCGGGCCGGGGCCGGCGCGGTCGGGCACCAGCCAGGTGTAGGTGTACCGGCCGCCGGTGGGGACGGCGTCGTCGAGCTTGTCCACGCCGGAGGTGTTGTCGGCGTACGGCGCCCCCTCGCTGGCTTTCGTGTAGAAGACCCCGTGGGGATGCACACTGTCGGGGATCCGGCATCCGTTACGGAATACGACCTTGATGGTGTCGCCGACCTCGGCGTGGATCGTCGGCCCCAGCAGGCCCAGGTAGGCGTCCTGCGGCGGGCGCGACACCAGCGTGGTGAAGCCGGCGTCGGTATAGCCGCGGTAGAGGCATTTCACATATCTCGGCCCGATCCGCCCCGGGCCGGACTCGAGGAAGCTTTTCTCCTGTGGGCTGAAGGGCTGGCCGGTGATGTCGTTACGGTCGTCCGGGGCGTAGTCCCACACGACCTCGTCGGCGCCGATGTAGTAGGTGCGCACCCGCCCGGTCGGGTGGAAGGCCTCGCCGGCGACCTCGTTCCAGTACGACCCGGCCGCGCCGTCCTGCGGGCTGGGCGCGGGCCCGTCCGTGCCGTGGGCGCTGTGGGGATCGGGGACGCCGTGGGGATCGGGGACGCCGTGGATATCAGGGGTGCCGTGAGTGTCGGGAGCGCCGTGGGCGCCTGGCGTGTCGCCCACGGCGGGCCCGGCGGTCGCCGCGGCGAGGAGCAGCGTCAGCATGCCCGCCATCGCGGCACGCCGGGCGTGCCGCCGCGCCCGGAGCCACGGCCCACCCGGCGTGCCCGGACCGTCTGGCCCTCCCGGGCGTCCCGGGTGTCCCGGGCCTGTCGGAGCTGTTGGGCTGGCCGTCGTCCCTCGGCCGTCAAAGAATGATCGCGGCGCCGCTGCCCTCCCTGGCGATCTGCCCTCCATAGCTGTACGCCTGCCGGCGCGCAATTCCTTAATCACGGAGCGTGACAGTAACTGATTGTGAGTGAACCTGTCCGGTAGGGGTCCGCATCATCCACTTACACGGCGGAAACAGCGATGTGCGCTGATACTGAACGTCACAAAAGACGATCAGGGACGAGAAGGGCGCGGAATACCGGGCAGGTGCCTGGCCGGCCGCCGGCCGGGAAACGCCAGACGGCATCCGGTCGCCCGGCCCGGCGGAGCGGGCCAACAGCAGGCGGCGCCCCACGGGCCGCCTGGGGACGGGGCCGTAGGACGCCGGGGACAGGGCCGTGGGGCGCCGGAGGCGGGGCCGTGGCGAACCGTGCCGGCCGCTGGACCCCTGCCCGTGCGTCCTGGTGCATTCTTGTCGGGTCGGTGCGGGCGGGATCCCGGGAGCGAGAACGGACAGCGATGAGTATGACCGAGGACGCGACGGTCGACGGGAGCGCACCGGCGCGGTGCGCCTACCCGGGCTGCGGCCAGCCGCCGAGCGCGCCGGCCGGGCCGGGGCGTCCGCCCGCGTACTGCGACGATCCCGTCCACAACCGGCTGTCGGCCTACCGTCGTCGACGGGAGCTCGCCGGGCAGTCCGGGCCGGGAGCGGCCGGGGCGGGGACAGCTGTCGGCAGGGCCGGCTCGGAGCGCGCCGTGGGCGCGCGGGGGCGGGCCGACGCGCTGGCCGAGCAGATCACCGCGCTGGCCGGCAGCCTCACCCAGGCGCTGGACGCCTTCGCCCGGGAGATGACCGCTCTCGGTGACATAGCCGCCACCGAGGCGCGGGTGGAGACGGTCGAGGCGGAGGCGGCCGAGCGCGTCGCCGAAGCGATCGCCCGGGCCGTGCGCGCCGAGCAGGCCGCCCGGGAGGCGCAGGCCGTCCGGGACGAGTCGGAGGCCGTCGCCGCCGAGGCGGTCGGCGTGGTCGACACGCTGGAGGAGCGGATCACCGCCCTGGAGGCCGAACGCGACGCGGCCGCGGCGGCCCGGGCGCAGGCGCAGGGGGCGCTCGAGCAGGCCCGCGCCGAGGCCGCCGCCGCGGCGGAGGCGGCGCGGCAGGACGCCGAGGCACGCCTGGAGGCGCTGCGCGCCGAGACGGCCGCGGACATCCGCCAGGCGCACCAGGCCGCGGACGCCGCCGTCCGGGCGGCGCGTGACGAGGCCGCCGCGGCGGTGGCCCAGGCCCGGCAGGACGCCGCGCAGGCGGCTGCCGCCGCCACCGCCGCCCGCGACGCCGCGCGGGCCCGGGCCGAGGCCCTGGAGCACACCACGGCCCAGGCCCGGGCGGAGGCCGACCGGCTGCACGCCGAGCTGGTCCGTCAGCGTGACGCCGCGGACGCGGAGATCACCCGCGTGCATGCCGACGCCGACCGCAGGCTGGAGGCGGCCCACCGGGCCGCGGACGAACGCCAGGCGGTGCTCGCCGAGGCCAGGGCGGACGCCCGTTCCCGGGCCGAACGTGCCGAGCGTCAGGCCGACGAGCTCACCTGCGAGCTGCGCGCCGCCCGGGCCGGGCTGGCCGCGGCATCCGGCCCGGTGGCGGCGGCGGAGCCCGTGCCGGCGCGCCATCCGGTGGACCCGCCGGTCACCGCCGCGACGGTCGGATGACGGTGGCCGACCGCCGTTGCCGGCCATCGCGGGTAGCTGTCGGGGCGCGGCCGGCCATCATCCGTCGGGATCCGTCGGGCTACGGGCGAGATCGGTCGGAGAGCGGTCGAAGAGCGTCCGACGCCACAGGCTCTTGACCCTGCCAATGACGGTCAGTTACGTTCACGAGCGGACTGGAATCATCGGCTGCGGCATCCGCTCGTCGGCGGACGTCACGAGCAGTTGAGCCGCCCAGGCGGGGGCCGTGCGCGGCCCGGGCGGGCAGCCCAGTCTGTGACGGCGCGTCCCCAGGCGCCGACCATGGAGGTACAGGTGTACAGGGCCAGGTGGAAGCCAGCGGCGGGTGCCGCGGACGACCGTGCCATGCCGGCGTGCGGCTTCACCGTCCGTCGGTACATCGACACCTGCCGCGTGTCGAGCACGGCCTGTCGACCGTGACCTGAGTACCCGCTCGGACGTCGCGACCGCCGGGCGGCCTGGCTGCCGTCCGGCGCTTCTTCGCCGTCGTCCCCGCCACGCCGTCCCAACCGGTGACCCGGTGCGCGGCCGGGCCGAGCGGGCCCAGCGCGGTACCCGGCCCGAGCCGGCATATCCTATGTGATCTCCATGGCGTCCCGTAATCAGCGCGGTGATCCATCCGCTGGTGGACGCCGGACCCCAGCGGCAGGAACGGCACGATGACGATCACCAGCACCGATGTCCCGCGGCGGGGCGGCACCGCCCTGTCGGGCGGCTTCGTCCTGCGGGGCGTGCACGCCCTTGACGAGCACGGCTACTTCGACGGCCCGGTGGACGTCGCGGTACGCAACCGGCACATCACCAACGTCCGGCCGCGTCTCCCACTGGACGCCGACGCGGTCGATGTCGACGCGCACGGGCTGTGGCTGATGCCCGGCGTCATCGACTGCCACTCCCGCGTCACGCTCTGCACATACGATCCGCTGGAGATGATGACGACTCCGCTGTCGGAGCGCTTCTTCCAGACAGCGGCGATGCTGCGCCGCACCCTGGCCGCCGGGGTGACGTACGTCCGGGACGCCGGCGGCGCGGACGCGGGCGTGCGTGACTCGCTGCTCGCCGGGCACATTCCCGGGCCGCGGCTGGCGGTCTCGGTGGTCGGGCTGACCCGCTCCGAGGGCCACGGCGACGGGGCGCTGCTCGGCCCCGGCCTGGAGGCGCCGGAGACCCTGACGGCGCTGGGCTACCCCGGCCGGCCCCGGCATGTCGTCCGGGAGCCGGACGGGATGCGCGCGGCGGTCCGCGCGGTGGTGCGGGCGGGCGCGGACTGGGTCAACGTCTTCGCCAGTGGCGGCATCATGTCGGTGCGCCCGGGGCAGCCGCTGCCGGAGTTCACCGCCGCGGAGCTCGCCGCCGCGGTCTCGGAGGCGGCCGCCTTCGGGCGTGGGGTCATGGCGCACGCGCTGGGGGCGGGCGCCGTCGACGCGGCGGTGTCGGCCGGCGTCCGCTCGGTCGAGCACGGGATCGGTCTCACGCAGCGTGAGGCCGACCTGATGGCGCGGCGGGGCGTCACGCTGGTCCCGACCCTGTCGCCGTACCACGAGCTGGGGCAGCTGGCCGACAGCGGGCAGCTGCCCCAGTGGGCCGCCGACCGTGCGCACGTGACCCGGGCCATGCTCGCCGACACGGTCGCGGTGGCCCGTGACGCCGGGGTCAGGATCGCTCTCGGCAGCGACAGCCGGCACCGGGACCGCCACGGCACCAACCTCGCCGAGATCACCCGGCTGCGCCAGAGTGGACTGTCGGTGTCCGAGGCCCTGCTCGCGGCGACAGCCAACGGTGCACGCCTGTGCGGTATCTCGGAAAGTGTCGGTCGTATTGCCCCACGCTACGAGTTCGACGCTATTCTGCTGGACGAGGATCCGGGCGACCTGTCGCTGTTCGAACGTCCCGACGCGGTGACCGGGGTCTTTCTCGGCGGTGTTCCCGTCGTCCCGCACACCCGCCTGCCCGCGGCCCTGACCGTACCCGCGGGCGGTGGCCTCCGGCCGTCCCCGGTGCCCGGCCCCGTGGGTGACCTGCCGCCGGCGGTGAACCCCGCGACGCCCTGAGTACTTCGGCCCGTCCGCCACCGGCCGGATTCCCTGCCGGCGGCGGGCCGATGTGCTGTTGCCGGCGTGTCACCACGGTGTGTCCGGCGGCGCACCAGCACGGAAAAGCAACCGAACAAAACCCGCTAATACTCGCGAACGCGCAGATTCCGCCGCTCTTTTCGGCGCGTGAATCACCGGAGAATTTGCCCGCGGGGGCATTGCTCTTCGCGGTTGCCGGTGCGCGTTCGTCATACGGGGCTTATCGTTGGTCCGAACCCCTCACGGAACAGCGGAACATTCGACGTGAGCGGTTCGCAGTGATCATCGGGGGCGGCGGTTCACGCCGCGCGACCGTCAGGAGGGTCATCGTGCAGCACGCCGAGAAGATCAGTAATGAAATGCGCAAGGCGATCGACAACTGCATGTCCTGCTCGACCACGTGTGAGGAGACGATTGCCTACTGCATGGACATGCCGGGGACGATGATGGACGCGGCGAGCATGCGTATCCTGATGGACTGCGCGGCCGTCACGAAGGTCTGCGCGGACATGATGTGCCGCATGTCGTCGATGTACCGGGAAATGTGTGGCATCTGTGCGCGCATATGTACGATGTGCGCCGAAATGGCCATGAAGATGCCCGGTGACGCCCAGATGATGAAGCTGGCGGAAGCGTGCCGCGCATGCGCCGCATCCTGCCAGATGATGGCCGGTGCCACGGTCTGAGCCTCGGCTCTGACGTCCGCCGCTCCCGCCTGGCCGGCGGTGGCGGGGACGTGTCGTCGTCGGGTCCGGGACGTCACGGGGTGCTCGCGGGAGTGCCGCCCGGGCCGCCCGGGCCCGACGGAAAACCACGGAAAATCCACGAACGCCCCCTGGGGCCGTTCTCGTCCGGCGTTGTTCGTGGTCCGTGGCCGTTCGTGCTTCGCGGCCGGCGCCGGCTGTTGTCGCCGTTGTTCGACATTACCGTCGGTGCCGGCCGGAATACTGGCCGGGATATTCGGTCAGCCGGATTTCGCGGCGGCCACCAGGGCGGGCGGTGCGGTGTCGACGCCGT
>NZ_CEVIVD010000067.1:20526-21029 GCF_982290655.1 Protofrankia sp. CiP1_Cm_nod3 | reverse complement strand
GGCCGGTCGTGCCGCCGGCTGTTCGGCGCGCTGCGCCGGCACCGTGATCGCGATGTCGGCGGGCCGCCGGCCGCCCGCCGTGCCGCGGCCGGCGTGGATCTGGCGCATGAGCAGCTCGTAGAAGCCGAGCAGCGCCAGCGGCGGCCAGCCGGCGATGATCCGGGCGGCCAGGGTGGGCTCGGCGTGCATGACGTTCGCCGCCAGCGACGCGCACGCGCCCAGCGTCAGCAGCGTGTAGGACAGCCAGGAGCGGGGTCGCCCGGCACGCCGGTCCCGCAGCATCGTCATGGACGCGGCGACGATCAGGCCGTCGACGCTGAACGGGATGACGGTGGCGGCGAGGCGGTCCTCCCCCTGCTCGAGGGCGACCCCGCGCATGTGCCGGTAGGAGACGAACGCGGCCACCGCCGCGACCGCGACCACCGCGACGATGGTGGTCGCCTGGATGGCCGGCTCCGCCCGCGTCCCGGCCCCGCCGTCCGGCCCGCTGCCGCCACCGGGCC
>NZ_CEVIVD010000067.1:18241-20041 GCF_982290655.1 Protofrankia sp. CiP1_Cm_nod3 | reverse complement strand
GGCTCGAGGGCGCTCGGAGCGGGCTCACCACCGGGCGGCACGTATCCGCTCTCGACCGTCACGGCGGGTCCTTCCTGGAGGGCCGGCGGGCTGGTGCGGTTTCCACCACTTGTCAGCCATCCTGACGTCTGTCCGCCCATCCAGGTTGCTGTCTCGCGAAAGACTTCCTCGCCGCGACCGGACAGCTACGATCCGGCGGCCGGGCTGGTCACCGTGCGGCCACGCCGCGGCGTGGTCCGCCGCCGCGGCGGCTATCGCCGTCCGTGACCGACAGGCCCGCGACACGGACGGTGCCCGGCGGCTGACGGCCGTCAGGTGGGCAGGTAGCCCGGCAGCCCACCGCGCTGGCGTGAGCGGCGCAGGAGCACGCGCCGGGAGCCGTCCGGGAACAGGCGCAGCCGCTCGAGCTCCCAGTCGCCGAACTCGGCGTGCAGGGTGAGGACGGCCAGAGCCTGCCGGCGGTCCGTCCCGGGCGGCAGGTACAGCCGCTGGTACTCCACATCCATGACGTCACCGTAACGACGAGGTGGACTGCCGGTGTGACGAACCTGTAAGAGCATCCGGGGCAAAGCGGGGCATCAGGGTAGTTTGGCTACCCTACGTAAAGGATTTACGGTACGTACAGGCCGAGGAAGGCCAGGGACGCGTACACCGCCATCATCGCGGCGCAGGCCGCCAGCACCGCGCGGAACACCTCGTCACGGCGGGTCAGCGCGGCGGCGACGAACAGGAACGGGAACGCGCCGTAGGCGTACCGCTCGCTGGAGTCCAGGTTGCTGCCGGTCAGCAGGGCGGCGATGGTCAGCGCGGCCCACAGCGGGTAGGACGCCGGCAGCGTACGCACCATGACCACGAGCAGGACGGCGACAAGCAGCAGCCACGGGACGTGCAGTGCGGTGCCCACCTCGCCGTGGACGGCGCCGCGGGCCGCGTCCCAGAGCACCGCCGCGGGGTTCGAGGAGCTGCCGTGCAGCGACTGCTGCCGCTGCAGCCGGACCGGGGCGAGGGCGTCCCCGTAGGCGATCCCCGCCCACAGCAGGTAGCCGCCGAGGCCCACGGCCGGCGCCGCGACAGCCGCCGCGCGCCGCAGCCGGTCGGCCGTGGCGGCGGCGGTGATCCCGCGGGCGGCCTCGAGGGCCGCCGGGGCGACCAGCAGGACGCCCACCGGCCGGCACAGCCCGGCGAGCAGCCCGCAGCCGGCGGCGAACTCCCAGCGCCGGGAGCGGATCCCGGCGAACACCCCGACGGCCAGCAGCCCCCACAGCGCCTCGGTGTAGCCCATGACCAGCACGAACGCGGGCGGGGCCAGCGAGGCCAGCCAGATCACCCGGGAGACCGCCGCGGGGCCGAAGCCCTCCCGGCGCGCCAGTCCGGCGAGCGCCGTCACGAAGACGAACGCGATCAGGTTCACCAGCACGACCAGGGTGACGCGGACGCCGGTGTGCCCGCCGAGCCCGGGCAGCACCGTGACCGCGCGCACCAGCAGCGGCAGCAGCGGGAAGAACCGCAGGCTCTGCTCGCCGGAGGCGGCGTACCCGTGCTCGGCGATACCCGCGTACCAGCCGGCGTCCCAGCCGAGCGGGCCGGTCAGCGCCAGCCCGCCAACCCCCGCGCCGCCGGCATCGGTGCCAACGCCAACGCCGGGGTGGGCGGCCCGCACCTGCCCGTCGATGTAGTGGGCCAGCGCGTACGCGGCGGCGGTCACGACACGCGCGGCAAGCCAGGCAAGGGCGACCTCACGCAACGGCAGCCCCCGCCACCATGCGGGCCGTCCGCCGGAGCGTCCCACGGCCCGTCCGG
>NZ_CEVIVD010000067.1:17501-18216 GCF_982290655.1 Protofrankia sp. CiP1_Cm_nod3 | reverse complement strand
TCTGCGCGGGCGGACGTCCCGGCAGGACGGCGCCGTCCTGTCGGGACGCGGCACGCGCGCGACGCGTGCGCACGCGGTGGGCGGCCACCGTCATACGGGCAGCGGCCGCCGTCCCGTCCGACCGAGGATCCACCAGCGCGTCCCGGCGGTCACGGCTGGAAGCGCAGCAGGGCGAAGTTCTCCCAGACCCTGGCTGACTGGCCCTGTTCCATGACCTGGTCGACGCGCGGGCGCCGCGCCTCGAGACGTCCGCGCACCTGGGTGCACAGGGTCTCGTAGGTGCGGTACGCGCCCGACCCGGCCAGGAAGACGGTGTTGCCGGGGCCCGCCTCCGCCAGCGCCCGGTCCGCGACGGCCACCCCGTTGGCGGTGGTGTTGCGGTCCTCGTAGTCGGTCCAGTTGACCCGGTCGGGTGGGGCGTAGGTCGGGACGACGTACACCCGCATCCACGGCGGGACCGTGCGGGCCAGGCCCGGGCCGAGCTGGTCCGGGCAGACCAGCAGCACATCACCGGGCCGCCCGAGGCGCTCGAGCACGCCCGCGGCCTGCTCGGCCTGGGTGCGGGCGCGGGAGATGTCGGTGTAGCCGCCGACGAGCCCGAGCAACGCGCACGCCAGGACGACACCCCGGAACAGCCGGCTGTCGACGAGGACGGTCGCCCCGAGGCCGATCACCAGCAGGAACGGGACGAACGCGGTGGCGGTGTACCGGTCAG
>NZ_CEVIVD010000067.1:16814-17476 GCF_982290655.1 Protofrankia sp. CiP1_Cm_nod3 | reverse complement strand
CGCGCGCGACGCGTGCGCACGCGGTGGGCGGCCACCGTCATACGGGCAGCGGCCGCCGTCCCGTCCGACCGAGGATCCACCAGCGTGTCCCGGCAGTCACGGCTGGAAGCGCAGCAGGGCGAAGTTCTCCCAGACCCTGGCTGACTGGCCCTGTTCCATGACCTGGTCGACGCGCGGGCGCCGCGCCTCGAGACGTCCGCGCACCTGGGTGCACAGGGTCTCGTAGGTGCGGTACGCGCCCGAGCCGGCGAGGAAGACGGTGTTGCCGGGGCCCGCCTCCGCCAGCGCCCGGTCCGCGACGGCCACCCCGTTGGCGGTGGTGTTGCGGTCCTCGTAGTCGGTCCAGTTGACCCGGTCGGGTGGGGCGTAGGTCGGGACGACGTACACCCGCATCCACGGCGGGACCGTGCGGGCCAGGCCCGGGCCGAGCTGGTCCGGGCAGACCAGCAGCACGTCACCGGGCCGCCCGAGGCGCTCGAGCACGCCCGCGGCCTGCTCGGCCTGGGTGCGGGCGCGGGAGAGGTCGGTGTAGCCGCCGATGAGCCCGAGCAACGCGCACGCCAGGACGACACCCCGGAACAGCCGGCTGTCGACGAGGACGGTCGCCCCGAGGCCGATCACCAGCAGGAACGGGACGAACGCGGTGGCGGTGTACCGGTCGG
>NZ_CEVIVD010000067.1:16130-16789 GCF_982290655.1 Protofrankia sp. CiP1_Cm_nod3 | reverse complement strand
CCCAGGCGTTGCCCACCACCTTGCCCACGGCGACGGCCACCACGAGCGTGACGGTGGCCAGGAAGAACAGCGTCCGCCCGGGTTCGAGCCCCCGCAGGTCCACCATCACGTACCGGCCGTCGATCGCCCGGCCAGCGATCCCGGCGGCGGCGAGGCCGGTGATGAGGAACAGCAGCGTGCGCCCGCCGGTGGTCGGGCCGCCCGCCCACTGCCCGTAGGCGTGCGCGATCGCCGCGAACGTCGCCGGCTCGCCCCACGGCGTCCCGGTGTGCGCCAGCTGGTACTGGAAGCCACCCAGCCAGGGGGCGAACACCACCGCCCCGCCGGCGATGCCGCCGAGAGCGGTCAGCGGCGCCCGCCGGCCCCAGCCCGGCCGCGGCCGGGCCGTGACCAGCAGCAGCCAGCCGACCACCGTGCACAGCAGGTAGAAGCACCAGTAGTGGGTCAGGGCCAGCAGGCCGGAGCACACCGCCAGCGCGACGGCCGGCCCGGCCGAGCGCCGGCGCAGGGTGCTCTCCAGCGCCAGCCCGCCGGCCGCGGTCAGCAGCACGACCAGGCTGTACATCCGGGTCTCGGTCGCGAAGTACAGCGCGAACGGCGAGGTGAGGTAGAGCACCACCGCCACCCACGCGGCACGTGCCCCGACCACCCGCCGGGCC
>NZ_CEVIVD010000067.1:12063-15879 GCF_982290655.1 Protofrankia sp. CiP1_Cm_nod3 | reverse complement strand
AGCAGGTACAGCGGCCCGGCCGCGGCCAGGTTCACCAGCGCCGACAGCGCCCGTACCGCGAACGCGCCGGTCCCGAACAGCTCGGCCCAGCCGTGCAGCAGCAGGTAGTACAGCGGTGGTGAGCCGTCCTGGCGCAGGCCGTCGAACAGCGTCAGGCCCGGCCCGGTCAGCGGGAGCCGGGCGATGGCCACGCTCTGGGCCTCGTCCAGCCACAACGCCTGCCGGGCGGAGAAACGCGCCGCCACCGCCGCGACAACAATGACGAGCAGTGCCGCCCTGAACAGGACAGCCGTCCGGTCAGGACGCCTCAGGCCCGCGTCGGCCGGGTCGGGGATGTTCGCCAGCGGCCGAACCGCGACATCGGTCACGGTCAGATCCTCCAGTCCCGTGAACCGAGGTCAGTGCGACGCTTTGGTGCCGGTGTAACCCGGGGAGACTTCCTCGTGGTAGTCCTCCTCGACATTGACGCCCCACACGTCGTGGCTGGTGCCGTCCACCATGTTCTGCACGCTGAGCAGAGCGGTGTACATCGAGTGGTCCTGGTTGTTGTAGCGGTGCATGCCGTTGCGGCCGACCGGATAGACGTTCGGGGCGGCCTCGGCGAGCCAGCCGCGCATGATGTCGACGTTCTTCTTGTACTCGGCGTCGTAGAACGGGTAGGCCTTCGGCATGCGCACCACGAAACCGCCCTCCACCTGGTCCGCCGGGACCAGGCCGAGGGCCGCGAGCTCCTTGGAGGCGAGCGCGATCAGGTCGTCGTCGGCCATCGACCAGGTCTCGTCACCCTCGAAGACGAAGTACTCCAGCCCGAGGCAGGTGCGTCCTTCCTTCACCAGGAAGGGCGACCACGACGCGAAGTTCTGGATACGCCCGACCTGGAGCTCGGGGGAATGGATGTAAATCCAGTTGTCCGGGAAACCGGCGGATTCGGGCACCACGAGCGCGACGGTGAGGAAGTCCCGGTAGCGTAGCGCCTCCGCGGCCGCCAGGACGTGCGCGGGGGCGGGCGGATCCATCGCGCGGACCAGGGAGGAGAACGGCATCGACGAGACGATCTCGTCCGCGTCGTAGTGGTGCTCACTGCCGATGTCGGTCCGGGACGCCTCCGGCGCGCCCGCGCCCGGGCCGTACCCGCCGGTGACCACCGTGGTCACCCCGGTCGCCCGGCCGCCCTCGTGGTGGATCGCGCGGACCTTCTCCTCGAAGACGATCTTCCCGCCCCGGTCGACGATCTTGTCGGCGGCGGCTTCCCACATCATTCCGGGCCCGTACTTCGGGTACTGGAACTCCTCGATGAGGGAGGTGATGTCCTTCTGGTTCCGTTTCGGCGTGACCGCGTTCACAATCGCGTTGAACAGCGAGAGGTTCTTGATGCGCTGCGCGGCCCAGTCCGCCTCGATCGTGTCCGCCGGCACGCCCCACAGCTTCTCGGTGTAGGTCTTGAAGAAGATCCGGTAGAGGCGCCAGCCGAAACGGGCCGCGACCCAGCCCTCGATTTTCGTCTGGTCCTTCGGCGGGCGGACCCGCACCCAGAAGTAGGAGAAGATGCAGCGCGCGGCCTCCAGGAGGCCCAGGCCGCGCAGGGCGTTGCCGGCGCGCAGCGGGTAGTCGAACAGTTTGCCGTCGTAGATGATGCGGCTCGAGCGCGGGCGCATCAGGAAGTCCTCGTCGGGCAGGATCTCGTGCCAGAGCGCCTCGACCTCGGGGACCTTGGTGAAGAACCGGTGCCCGCCGATGTCGAACCGCCAGCCTTCGCGCTGCGCGGTACGGCTGATCCCACCCACCACCGAGTCACCTTCGAGGACCGTTACGGGCACGTCCCGTTTGACCAGCTCCCAGCCTGCTGTAAGACCTGCCGGTCCGGCTCCGATAACGACGACCTCGGGCTTTTCGGCCACTGTGCCTGACCTCTCCTCACCTTCGCACGCGATAGTCATCCGCGCGACATACCAGCAAAGCCGGTGGACGATGATCCGGCTTCGGCTTCTCAGTCTGGCACGGCCCCCACAGCCGCCCGCCTGCGCCCCCTGACGGCCACGGCGGGCCGGCCGCGACAGCCCGGCTCCCGCTCCCTGCCGGCCAGGCCGTGCCCCGCCCGCCGACGACGGCGTGCACGCCGGTGACCCGCGCCTCCGGCAGGGCGCACGCCGTGGACGTGCGCTCTGGCAGGGCGCACGCCGTGGACGTGCGCTCTGGCAGGGTGCACGTCATGGACGTGCCCATACCCGCCCGGACGGGCGATCCGGCCACCGCACCCGGGTGGGCGCCGCCGGGCCACCCGGACCGGGGGACGACAGCCCTGCTGCTGGCCGGCTGGGGCGGTGTCGCGGTGGGCATCGGTGCCGGTGACGGGCGGGGGCCGTGGCCGCTGGTGCCCGTGCTCGCCGGCTGGCTCGCCGTCCTGCTGGCCGCGGGCCCCGCCGAGCGGGTGCGGCGGTGGGCCCGGCGCTGGCACACCGCCGCGTGGACGGGCGTGGCCGGGCTGCTCGCGGCCGGCGTGGCGCTGCGGCCCCGCTACTACGCGGCCGGGCGGTGGGCGGACCTCTCCGACGCGCTCGGGGTGGCCGCCGGGCTGCTCACCGCCGGGGCGGTCCTGGTGTGGGCCCGCCCGCCGGCGCCGGACGGCCGCTGGCGGGCGGCCCGCCGGCTCGCCTCGCCGGCCTGCTTCTGGCCGGTGGCCGGCCTGGTCGTGGCCGCCGGCGTCGCGATGATCCTGGCGGCGCCAACGCCCCGGATCGACGTCTTCCACCTGTTGCAGGTCTCCGCCGGCGGCCTGTTCGACGGCCGTGACATGTACCGGCAGCAGTGGGCGCCCAGCCGCGCCGAATACCAGGTGTACGGGCTGTTCGACGTCTACCCCTACCTGCCCGGCACGACGCTGCTGCTCGCGCCGTTCCACCTGCTGCTCGGGGACGTCCGCTACGGCCTGCTGGCCGCGCTGGTGCTCGCCGCCGCCACGGTCCGCCGGATCGCCGGCGTGGCCGGCCCCGGCCGGGACGCGCGGCGGGACGCGGGCACGCGGGGCAGCGGATCCGGCCCGCGGGACGGGTCCGCTGCCGCGGATCCCGCTGCTTCGGCGGCGCCCGCGGATCCCGCTGCTTCGGCGGTGCCCGCGGATCCCGCTGCCCCGGCGGTGCCCGCGGATCCCGCTGCCCCGGCGGTGCCCGCGGATCCCGCTGCCCCGGCGGTGCCCGCGGATCCCGCTGCCCCGGCGGTGCCCGCGGATCCCGGCGTCCCGGCGGCGCTGCCGCTGATGGTGCTCGTCATCCCCGGCGCCATGTACGCGCTGCAGCAGTCCTGGACCGAGCCGCTGCTCATCGCCTGCCTGGCCGGGATGGTGTGGGCGGTGCGCGCGGGCCGGCCGGGCTGGGCGGCCGTCGCGTTCGCCCTCGCCCTGGCCAGCAAGCAGCATCTGGTGCTGCTGGCCCCGGTCGCGGCGATGTGGCCGGCGTTCGGGCCCCGGCGGGTGCTCGTGGCGGCCGGCGCCGCCGCCGCGCTGGTGGCCCCCTGGGTGCTGGCCGGGCCGGCGGACTTCTGGGCGGACGCGGTGACGACCAACCTGGGCTACCCCGTCCGGGGTGACTCGCTGTCCATCCCCGGCGTGCTGGCTCACGCCGGGGTCACGGCCGGGTTCGCCCCGATGCTGCTCGCGCTGGCCGGCGCCTACCTGCTGGCCTGGCGGGTGCGCGCGGACGCGGCCGGGTTCTGCCTGGGCGCCGCCGTGGTGCTGCTGACCCTCGACGTCATGAACAAGCAGTCGTACTTCAACCACTACACGCTGCCGATGGCGCTGCTGGTGATGACGGTGAGCTGCCA
>NZ_CEVIVD010000067.1:0-11712 GCF_982290655.1 Protofrankia sp. CiP1_Cm_nod3 | reverse complement strand
GGCGGCCCGGCCGGGTGGCTGCCGGCAGCGGCGGCCTGCCCGTCAGCGCAGGGTGGAGAAGCGTTCCAGCGAGGCACCCTCGTAGACCATGCGGCGGTCGACCTGGAAGGTGCGGTCGCGCAGGGCGGCCAGCTGGTCGGAGACGACCGCGCAGGCCCCCTCCAGGGTCTTGTAGCCGTCCGCCCGGACCAGGAACACCGCGTGCCCCGGCCCGGCCATCGCGTTCACCCGGGCGGCGAAGTCGGCGCCGGAGGCCCGTCGCATCCGTTCCGCGTAGTCGACCCAGTCGACCAGCGCCGGCCCGCTGGTGTCGGCGTAGACGATCTGCCGGACGTCGAGGCCGCCGCGGCGCTCGATCGCCCGGTACACCGCCGGGCCCAGCTGGTCGGGGCAGTAGGCGACCACGTCACCCGGCCGGGCCAGCGCCGCGATCCGGTTCGCGATCTCCCCGCTCTGGGTGCGTTCCTGCCGGGCCATGTGCCAGCCGCCGAACAGCCCGGTCACGCAGACGATGACCAGCAGCGTGACGTGCGCCCGGCCGGGCAGCAGGCCGATGCCGAGCGCGGCGAGCAGCAGGCAGGCCGGCAGCGAGATCCCGGTGTAACGCTCCGTATAGGCACTGCCGCCGGTGGTGTTGACCAGGTAGGCGAGAGCGAGCGGGAGGAGCCACACCGCGACCAGGTAGCGGCCGGGCACCCGCCCGGTCGGGACGATGTGCAGCCCGTCGTCCTGCGGGCGCCCGGTCAGGCCGAGCAGGGCCGCGGCGAGCAGGACCACCCCGAGCAGCGCGCCGGTCGAGGTCGGGCCGGCCCAGTCGAACACCGTGTCCAGCAGCACCTGCGCCTGCACCCGGGCCGCCCACGGCGTGCCCGTGTGCAGCATCTGGAACAGGAAGGACGGCATCCACGGCGCGAACACCACCGCCGAGGCGAGCATCGCCGCCAGCGCCGACAGCGCCGGGCGGCGGTAGTTCGCCCGGCGCAGCGCCTGCAGCGCGAGGAAGACCGCGACCGTGGTGAGCAGCAGGAACGTCCAGTAGTGGGTGTAGACCAGCGCCGAGGTGGCCACGGTGAGCACCACCAGCCGGCGGCGGGACGGCCGCTCCAGCGCCCGCACCAGGGCCAGCCCGAACAGCAGGACCAGCAGGACGACCAGCGAGTACATCCTGGTCTCGCTGCCGTAGCGGATCGCGTACGGCGAGCAGGCGAACAGCAGCAGGGCGGCGAGGCCCGCCCGGCGCGGGGTGTCGGCGTCACCGCTGCCGAACGTCACCGCGATCCGCCCGACCCGGCGGCCGGCGATCCAGGCGACCGGCAGGGTGACCAGCGACAGGATGCCCGACAGCGCACGGACGGCGACGTCACCCGTCCCGAACATCGAGATCCACACGTGCAGCGACAGGTAGTACAACGGCGGTGAGCCGTCCCGCCGCAGCGCGTCGAGCAGGCCGCCGACCGGCCTGCGGGCGATCTCCACCGTCAGCGACTCGTCCAGCCAGAGATGGCTCGGGGTCGCGAAGCGGGCGATGGCCCCGATCACGATCGCGGCGATGGTGCCGACGACCAGCAGCCGGCGCAGCCAGCGCTCCCCGTGCGCCACCCAGTCGGGCGTGGCCGGCGGCCGCTCGGCCTCGCCGGGAACGGCCGCCGACGGGACGCGCGCCGCCTCCGGGCGGGACGCCACCGCTGTCGGTGCCGCCACCGCTGTCGGTGCTGTCGGTGCCACCGCCGGTGCCGCGCTCGACGCCACCGCCGTTTCCAGCCCTACCGCCGGTGGAGACGCCGGCGCGGCCGGCACCGCTGCCGGCGCGGGGGGCGCCGGCGCGGGCGGATCCGCCACCGGGCTCCCGGAAAAGTCGGCACTCACCAGCGAGACGGTACTCACAGTGCCGGCCTGCCGATCGTCGGTGCCGGCCGGTTGATCGGCCACGGCCCGCACGGGGGCGGGGGAAAGCTCGGATGGGCTCATGATCCGTCCTGCCGTCCCTCCTCGTCGGCCGCCTCAGGCTGGACCTCCTGGGCGAGCAGGACCGGCAGCAGGGTGGCGCGCTGCCGGCCACCGGCGCTGTGTACCGCGGCCCGCAGCGCCGGGCCGTTGACGGACACCACCGACAGGTGCCGCCGCGCCCGGGTCAACGCGGTGTAGATCAGCGGACGGGTCAGCATCCGGCCCGCCTCCGGGGGGAACACGGCCACCACCGCCGGCCACTCGCTGCCCTGGGCCCGGTGGACCGTGACCGCCCAGCCGTGCCGCAGGTCCCCGACGATCCCGCCCGGGACCACCACGTCCCCGCCGGGGAACGCCACCGTGAGCGCGCCCTTGTCACCGGTCGCGGTCACCACGCCGATCTCGCCGTTGGCGAACCCGTCGTCGAGATGGTTCGCGGTGGCCACCACCCGGTCCCCGACGTCGAACCCGCCGGCCGCCCCGGCACCGGGGTTGAGCGCCTGCTTGAGCGCGGCGTTGAGCGCCTGCGTCCCCGCGGGGCCGCCGTGGACGGGGGTCACCACCTGGATGTCCGCGACCGGGATGCCCAGCGCCCGCGGGATGGAGCCGGTGACCAGCTGGACGACCCGGTGTGCCGCCTCGCCCGAGCCGCGGGTGGGCACCACGACCACCTCGCGGTCCGGCCCGGACGGGGGCGGGGGCAGCTCGCCGGCGCGCACGGCCGTCGCCAGCGTCGCGATCCCGCCGCCCTCGGACTGCCGGTAGAGGCGCCGCAGCTCGGTCACGGGCACCACCCCGGCCGCCAGCAGGTCGGCCAGCACCCGGCCCGGGCCGATGCTGGGCAGCTGCGCCGGGTCCCCGACGAGCAGCAGATGGGTGCCGTCCGCGCAGGCGTCGACAAGGGCCGCGGCGAGCTCGGCGTCGAGCATGGACACCTCGTCGACCACGACGAGGTCCGCCTCGACCGGGTTGTCGGCGTCGCGCGCGAAGGTCCCGGAGGTGCCCTGCGCCTGCAGCAGCCGGTGCAGCGTGCTCGCCGGCCACTCGCACAGCTCCTCCAGCCGCTTGGCGGCCCGGCCGGTCGGGGCCGCCAGGGCCACCTGCGCGCCGGCGGCGCGGGCGAGCCGCACAACCGCGGCGACCGTCCGGCTCTTGCCCGTCCCCGGACCGCCGGTGAGCAGGCTCACACCGGCGTCGAGGGCGGTGCGGGCGGCGCGCAGCTGGGTCTCGTCCAGGCCGGCCAGGACGGCGGCGAGGCCCTCGTCCGCCTCATCCGCCTCGTCGTCCTCGTCCGCCCCGTCGTTCCCGTCCGCGTCCGCTGCCGGGGCCGCTTCCCTGGCGGCGGCGTCCGCGGGGCCGCCCGGCTCCGCGCCGTCCGCGCTCTCCCCGGGGCCGGGGGCGTCGATGTCGTCCAGGGCGTCGAACATGCCAGGAAGATCGTCATCGTCCTCGCCGGCGGCCGGTGGGCGTGCCGGTGCCGTGCCCGTCGTGGCCGTTGTGGCCGTTGTGGCCGGCCGGGGGCGGGCGGATCCGGGGCGCAGCGGCTCGGCGAGGGCCAGCAGCCGCGCGATCCCTTCGGCCAGGGTCTGTTCCGCCGTGGCGTACCGCTCGAGCGCGGCCAGCCTGCCGGTGATGACCACCTGGCCGTCCTCGACCGCGCTGCCCAGCGCCGCCGCCGGGTCCACGACCCCGTCACGGGCGGCGGCCCGCAGCAGCGGGTCCACCTCCGCCGCGGTGTCCCCGAAGCGGGACGCGGCGCGGCGCAGCAGGTGGGCGACCACCGCGGGGCCGCGCCGGTCGTCGTCACGGCCCGCGCCCATGGCCCGGGCCAGCCGGTCGGCCTGGGTGAGCTCCGCCTCGCCCGCGGCGAGCAGCGCCCACGGGTCGGCACGCAGGGCGTCGGCCACTCCCGGCCCGAGCTCGTCGACCAGCCGGCGGACCAGGCGGACCGGCAGGTCGGCCAGGATGAGCAGCTCGGCCGCGGCAAAGGCGCCCCCGGCGGCGGCGAAGGACTCCACCAGCCGCCGGGCCCGCGCGGGAGGGACCCCCGGGACGGTCGCCAGCCGGGCCGCGTCCACGTCGGACGGGGCGCGGATCCCGGCGTCGGGCAGGCGGGCCGCGATCGTCCGGCCGAGCCCCGGCCACAGCCCGGCGGCGCAGAAGGCGGTGAACACCACAGCGGGATCGACGCCCGGGCCGACGGCCGCGGCGGCCGTCGCGCCCACCGGGCCGTCCGCTGGCGCCCCGTCGCTGACCAGGCTGGGGGGCTCGTCGGTGGAGATGGTCTCGGCCGGCATGCCGGCAGTCTAGAGCGGCCGTCGGACCGGCCGTTGCGCGCCGAATCCCGACGTGCCACCAGTAGTTACCGACGGTGACGTCCGGTGCGGAAGCGACCGGCGATCGACGCGGGAGCGACGGGGGATCGACGGGGGATCCACAGACGATCAGTGGAACAGCGGCTCCCGCCCTCCGGGGAGCCTCGGGCGAGGGCCCGTGGGCGGGGGCCGCTAAGGTCGATGCGACCCGGCGGGCCCCGCCACGGCGGATCCGGGGCGGCCGGGCGCACGGCGTCCGGCCGGTTACCCTGAGCAGGTCTCCCGGTGGCGGCTCGTATCCCGATCATCGACACCGCCCCTGTCGTGCCGATCGCGGTGACAGCGGCCACGTCCAGCATTGATCATGCAATGCCACGTACGCCATACGCAGAGCCACACAGAGGGGGCCGGGAGTGAACGCCCTGGAAGCAGTCGTGCTGGGCACCGTGCAGGGGCTGACGGAGTTCCTGCCGATCTCCAGTACGGCGCACCTGCGGATCGTCCCGGCGTTCTTCGACTGGGAGGATCCCGGCGCGGCGTTCACCGCGGTCACCCAGCTCGGGACCATGGCCGCGGTCCTGATCTACTTCCGTGGGGATCTGGGCCGCATCGCGCTGGCGTGGGCCCGCGGCCTGCGGGACCCGGAGATCCGCCGTACGCTCGACTCCCGCCTCGGCTGGTACATCGGGCTGGGCACGATCCCGATCGGGCTGATGGGCTTCGCCTTCCAGCACCAGATCGAAACGGGTGCCCGCAACCTGTGGGTGATCGGCTCGGCGCTGATCGTGCTGGGCCTGGCGCTGCTGTACGCCGAGCGGAAGGCCACGCTCAAGCGCGACGTCGACGACATCGGGCCGCGGGACGCGGCCATCATCGGGTGCGCCCAGGCGTGCGCGCTCATCCCGGGGGTGTCCCGGTCGGGGTCGACGATGACCGCGGGGCTGCTGACCGGGCTCACCCGGGAGGCGGCCGCGCGCTACTCCTTCCTGCTGTCGATCCCCGCCGTGGTGCTCTCCGGCCTGCTGGAGCTCCGCAAGATCGGCGAGGACGGCGGCGCGGGCACCGGGGCCACGGTGATCGCGACCATCCTCGCCTTCGGCGTCGGGTACGCCTCCATAGCCGGTCTGTTGAAGTTCCTCGTCCGGCACAGCACGATGGTGTTCGTCGCATACCGGGTGGCGCTGGGGAGCCTGGTACTCTCTCTGGTCGCTTCCGGAGTGATCGCGGCCACGCCATGACGGCGATCGTTCCGGAAGCCAGGTCCCGGAAACCAGGTCCTGGGAACATGTCCCGGCAACACAGCGTCTCGCGGGTGGGCATCGTGCAGGTCGTCATGCGGGCCGCGACAGGGATCGCGGCGGGGATCGCCGTGCGGGGCACCGTCGGGCAGCCGCGGTGACCACCGTTCTGCTCGTGCGCCACGGGCTGACCGCGGTGACCGGCTCCATCCTGCTCGGCTGGACGCCGGGTGTCGGCCTCGACGACAGAGGCCGGGCGCAGGCCCACGCGCTGGCCGGGCGGCTGGCGTCCGTCCCGCTCACCGCCGTCGTCTCCAGCCCGCTGCAGCGCTGCCGGGAGACCGCCGAGGCGATCGCCGCGCGACAGCGGGCGGCCACCGCGGGCCGGAGCGAAGACGAACAGGCCGGTGACGCCGGCCCTGCCGGGCCCGGCACGGCCGCCCCGGCCGCCCCGGCCGCCCCGGCCGCCCCGGCCGCGTCCGGCGCCGGAGTGGGCGCCGGCGGGCAGGAGCGGGACGCCGTCACGCTCGACGACCGGCTGGGGGAGTGCCACTACGGCGACTGGACCGGTCAGGAGACGAAGGTGCTGACCGCCGACCCGCTGTGGCGGACCGTGCAGGACCATCCCAGCGCGGTGGTCTTCCCCGGCCCCGGCGGTGAGGCGCTGCGCGACACCCAGCACCGGGCCGTCACCGCGGTGCGGGACTGGAACACCCGGCTGGGCCCGGGCGCGGTCTGGCTGGCCTGCTCCCACGGCGACGTCATCAAGGCGATCGTCGCGGACGCCATGGGCATCCACCTCGACCTGTTCCAGCGGATACTGATCGACCCCTGCTCGCTGACCATCATCCGCTACACCGAACGGCGGCCGTTCGTGGTCCGGGTGAACGACCGGGGCGGTCCCGTCGCCGACCTGCTGCCGGCCCCGTTGACGTTCCCCGCCGACGAGGGCGACGCGGTCGTAGGCGGCGGGGCGTAGGCGGCGGGGCGTAGGCGGCGGGGCGTAGGCCGAACCATAAGCCCGAACCATAAGCAGGGTGGGCCACAGGGCGGGACGGGCGCGCACCCGGCCGTCCAGACTGGGTGGCGTGAGTGAGCCCGCTTCCAACGTCACCCCGCCTGGACGGCCGGGGCCGGGGCCCGGTCCGGCCGACACCGGGGGCCTCGACGCGTCCGACGCCCTCACGCTGCTGCGGGACGGCGAGATCACCGTCACCGGACGCCTGCTCGAGGCCAGCAACGCCACCCTGTACTGCGAGATCAGCCTGGACGGGGTCGACCGGCGCTGCGTCTACAAGCCGGTGCGCGGCGAGCGCGCGCTGTGGGACTTCCCCGACGGGACGCTGGCCGGCCGGGAACGCGCGGCCTACCTGGTCTCCGAGGAGACCGGGACGGGGATCGTGCCGCCCACGGTGCTGCGGGGCGGCCCGTTCGGGACGGGCATGGTCCAGCTGTGGATCGACGTCGACGAGACCGTGGACCTGCTTGCTCTCATCCGCTCCGACGATCCCCGGCTGCGGGCGGTCGCCCTGTTCGACGCCGTGATCAACAACGCCGACCGCAAGGGCGGGCATCTGCTGCCCGCCCCGTCCGGCCGCGTCTACGGCGTCGACCACGGAGTGACCTTCCACGTCGAGAACAAACTGCGGACAGTGCTGTGGACGTGGCGGGGCCAGCGCCTGCGCGCGGACGAGACCGAACTGCTCACCTGCCTGCGGGAGGCTCTCGACGGCCCGCTCGCGGCGGCGCTCGCCGGCCTTCTCACCACCGCGGAAATCGGCGGATTGCGGGCCCGGGCCGCCCGGCTGCTGACCGAACGCCGTTTTCCGATGCCGTCCGGTGACTGGCCGGCAATCCCCTGGCCGCCCTTCTGACCTGCCGGCCAACCGGCCGGCGGGCGCGGGTCCGCGGATCCCCCGAAGCGACTGCGTGTTCCGCGCGTCCGGCTACGCTGACCATATGCAATCCTGGCCGGCTCCCTCTCGCTCCCGGCTGCCTGGCCGGGGATTACCCCTCCGGGTTTCCGACACGGCCACCCGCGCCGTGCGCCCACTCGCCGCGGGGCAGACAGTCCGAATGTACGTCTGCGGGATCACCCCGTATGATGCCACGCATCTTGGGCACGCATTCACCTATCTCACCTACGACCTGGCGTACCGGGTTCTGCTGGATGCCGGGCACGACGTCGTCTACGTCCAGAACGTCACCGACGTCGACGACCCGCTGTTCGAGCGGGCCCGGCGGGATGGCCTGGACTGGCGGGAGATTGCCCGCAGCCAGACCGAACTGTTCCGCGCCGACATGACCGCGCTGCGCATCCTTCCGCCCGCGGTGTACGCCGGGGCGGTCGAGTCGATTCCGCTTGTCATCGAACTGATCGAACAGTTGCGCGACCGTGGCGCGGCCTACCCGGTGGAACAGGACATCTATTTCCCGATCGGCGTGGCTCCCCGCTTCGGCGAGGTCTCCCACCTCAGCCACGCCGAAATGGTCGCCCGGGCCGCGGAGAACGGTGGTGACCCGCGGCGTGCGGGCAAGGAGGATCCGCTCGACCCGCTGCTGTGGCGGGCGGAACGCGCCGGGGAACCGTCGTGGCCCTCCCCGTTCGGGCCGGGCCGGCCGGGCTGGCACATCGAATGCGCGGCTATCGCGCTGGCGCACCTCGGGGACAGCATCGACATTCAGGGCGGCGGCACCGACCTGGTGTTTCCCCACCACGAGTGCGGCGTCGCCCACGCGGAGGCGGCCAGCGGGGTGTGGCCGTTCGCCCGTACCTACGTGCACACCGCCATGGTTTCCCTCGACGGGCACAAGATGTCGAAGTCGCGGGGGAATCTGGAGTTCGTCTCCCGGCTGCTGCGCGGCGGTGTCCAGCCGGCGGCGGTCCGGCTCGCCCTGCTCGACCACCGGCACACCGTGGGATGGGAGTGGACACCGGGCGCGATCGACACCGCCCGTGACCGGCTGGCCCACTGGCAGGCGGCGGCCGCCGGTGAGCGCGGCCCGGACGCCCGGCCGCTGCTCGACGACGTCCGCCGGCATCTCGCGGACGATCTCGACGCCCCGGGCGCGCTCGCCGCGGTCGACCGCTGGGCGGCCACGGCGCTGACCGTGGGCGGCCAGGACCTCGAGGCTCCCGGACTGGCACGTGCCATCATCGACTCGCTGCTCGGGGTGGACCTTGACCCGGTTGTACCGTGACCCGGTTGTACCGTGACCCTGTCGTGCCGTGACCCTGTCGTGCCTGGAGGATGTTCACGTTGATGGGCGCCCACTACCAGCGGGCAGACGCTGGAACCTACGGTGAACGGCCGACATTCGACGAGGTGGCGCGGGGCTACGACCCCCAGCAGGTCGAGGCGTACCTGGACACGTTGTGGCGGTACGCGGGCCAGGTCACGGCCCGGGCGGCCGCGGCCGAGGCGGCGCTGGAGAGCGAACGCCGCCGCCGGGACGCCGAGGCCCAGCTGCCCGACCGGTCGCCGGCGCAGGCGGGTGGGCGGATCGGCATCATGCTGGCCATCGCGCAGCAGGAGGCCGACGAGATCGTCGCGGGTGCCCGCGGTATCGCGGAGCGGGCCCTCCAGGAGGTCGTCGAGGACTCCGCCGCCAGTCATCCCATCGTGCGCAAGGCGCGCGAGCAGGCCGACAGGCTGCTCTTCGACGCGGTCGAGCAGTCCCGGCTGGAAGCCCGGCAGCGGCAGGCCGACATCGAGACGCAGATCACGCAGCTGTCCGGCAGCCTGGAGACGCTGCGCCGCCAGCAGGGCGAGGTGCTCGGCGCGCTGCTGCGGCTGCGCAGCCTGGTCAACACCGAGGAGATCGACCGGGCGGTCACGGAGCTGGCCCGGGCCGGGACCGCGGGCGTGGGCGCCGAGGAGCGTGAACGGGCCACTGCGTACCGTCCGGAGGACGTGGCTACATCCGCGCAGACAGTGATAGGCTCAGAGCAGAAAGTCACTGATGCGAGCTTTACCGATACGAGCCTTTTCGCCCGGACGGCGAAGGTGCCCGGTAGCTCCTCGCGTTACCGCGACGACGAGGACATCCTCGACGCCGAGGTCGTCGAGGAGTAGCCGCCGAGGAACGGCGGCCGCCGGGCGGCGGAGCGTCAGAACGGGCGGCGGGGAGGGTCCTGTGTCGTGTGTCGCACTCGGGCAGGGCATGCACGATCTGGTCCAAGGGCCGGTGGGCTACCGTCCGCGGCGCCGCAGGTACCGTTCGAATTCGCGGGCGATCGCATCCCCGCTGGCCTCCGGCAGCTCGGTCTCCGGCTCCCTCGACTCAAGTGCCCGGACATACTCGGCGACCTCGGTGTCGCCGGCGGCGAGCTCGTCCACCTGGCGTTCCCAGGCCCGGGCCCGGTCGGCCAGGTCACCGAGGGGGATCTCGATGTCGAGCAGGTCCTCGACCCGGCGCAGCAGCGCCAGCGTCGCCTTCGGGCAGGGCGGGTTCGCCACATAGTGGGGGACCGCCGCCCAGAAGGACACGCTCGCCAGCCCGGCGCGGGTACACGCGTCCGCGAAGACCCCGACGATACCGGTCGGGCCCTCGTACTTCGACGCGTCCAGCCGGAAGCGGGCGGCGGTGCCGGCGTCCCCGGCGGTGCCGTTGATCGGCACCGGACGGGTGTGCGGTGAGTCCGCGAGCAGCGCGCCGAGGCTGACCACCGTCTCGCCGCCCAGGGCGTGCACGGCCTCGATCAGCTCGTCGGTGAAGCTGCGCCAGCGCATGTTCGGCTCCAGGCCGCGGATGAGGATCAGGTCGCTGTCGCCGCTGGTCGGGCGCGCCACCGACAGCCGGGTCGTCGGCCAGGCGATCTTACGGTCGTCGCCTGTCCCGCTCACCGTCGGCCGGTTCACCTGGAAGTCGTAGTAGTCGTCCGGGTCGATGGCACCGACGACCCGCGCGTCGAACGTCGACTCCAGATGCTCGACGGCCGCGGACGACGCGTCCGCGGCATCGTTCCAGCCCTCGAAGGCAGCCACTACGATCGGCGACCGTAGCTGACCGACATCGGAGAACTCGATCACCTGCCACCTCCTGCCGCCCCCTGGCGGTTCACTGCCCCTGTGACAGTGCAACGGTACGTCCTACGCTCGCGCGTGCCGGCGGATCCTTGTGCCCCACTGTCGGGGAAATGCCACGGGACCGTCCCGGCCCGTCCCGCCCCACCGTCCGGCTGACAAAAATATTGCCGGCCGGAAGGCCCGTAAGCAGGGCGAACCCAGGACGCGGCGCAAGCCACGACCATGGGCGGCGGTGATGCTACCGGTACGCTTCGGACGTGCGAGGAGATCTGCTGTCCGTCCTGGCCGAGCGCGTCGTGGTGGCCGACGGCGCCATGGGAACGATGCTGCAGGCCACCGGCCTGACACTCGACGACTTCGACGGGCACGAAGGCTGTAACGAGATCCTGAACGTGACGCGTCCAGACGTGGTACGGGCGGTCCACGACGCCTACTTCGCTGTCGGGTGTGACGCGGTCGAGACAAACACGTTCGGGGTCAACCTCGCCAATCTTGGAGAGTACGGCATCGCCGACCGTATCGGGGAACTGGCCGAGGCGGGCGCCCGGATCGCCCGTGAGGCTGCCGACTTCTGGAGCCGGCCGGGTCAGCCCCGTTTCGTCCTCGGTTCGGTGGGCCCCGGCACCAAGCTGCCCAGCCTCGGCCACATCACCTACCGGCCGCTGCGGGACGCCTACCAGCGGCAGGCCGCCGGCCTGCTCGCCGGCGGCGTCGACGCCATCCTGGTCGAGACCGCCCAGGACCTCCTGCAGGCCAAGGCCGCGATCATCGGGGCGCGCCGCGCGATGGCCGAGGCCGGCCGGCGGGTGGCCCTGATCGCGCAGATCACCGTGGAGCTGACCGGCACGATGCTGCTCGGCTCGGAGACCGGCGCGGCGCTCACCGCGCTGGAGCCGCTCGGCATCGACCTGATCGGCCTGAACTGCGCCACCGGCCCGGCCGAGATGAGCGAGCACCTGCGCTACCTGTCCCAGCAGGCCCGGGCCGGGCTGTCGGTCATGCCGAACGCCGGCCTGCCCGAACTGGGCAGCGACGGCGCCACCTACCCGCTGACCCCGGCGGAGCTCGCCGACGCCCAGGACGTCTTCACCCGCGACTACGGCGCGGTGCTCGTCGGCGGCTGCTGCGGCACCACCCCCGAGCACCTGCGCCAGGTCGTCGAGCGGGTCGCCGGCCGGGGTG
>NZ_CEVIVD010000066.1:25749-28950 GCF_982290655.1 Protofrankia sp. CiP1_Cm_nod3 | reverse complement strand
CCCGTACCGGGCCCCAGCGGTCACCGAAATCCCCCGGCCCCAGCCAACCCGGCTGTCCTCCCCGATACCGGCCGCCCCGATACCGGCCGCCCCGGGACGCCGTCCCAGCGGCGCGCATCCCGTCCGTGACCGCCCGCGCAAACCATAATCGGCGCGTAAGTTTGTCGTTTTGTACGCTTTTTTGTCGTATAAGCGTATAAAATGACAAACTCGCGCTGATCTTCAGCGATGACCGGCGCCCATCGACATGCGCCTGCGTTCGTGCGGATGCGTATGGTTACATAGCTGACGCTCCAGGTGCCGGCTGACTCGGGTGGCGGAGGGGGCGACAGGCCGTCCGTGGTAGCGTCGCCGCCCGCGCGACGTCTGGTGGGCCTTGTTCACGAAGGCCGCCTTCCGCCCGGGTGAAGGCGCGCGCGGGTAGGCTCCCCGCGTGACCAATGCCGCCCGAACAGACGTCGCCCGAACAGACACTCTGGGAGCCGTGGGGACGGACCTGCCGGGACCAGGCCAACAGCCGGCTCCCGGCGGCACCCGGCCCACCGTCGACGGGGACGCGGCCACCGGGCACCCGATCGGTGACGACCTCGCCCTCGCCCTCGCCCTCGCGGACGCCGCCGACGCGATCACACTAGCCCGTTTCCAGGCCGTCGACCTGCGCGTCGAGGCGAAACCCGATGCCACCCCGGTCACCGACGCCGACACCGCCGTGGAGGCGATGATCCGCGAGCGGCTGGCCGAGGCCCGGCCCGGCGACGCGGTGCTCGGCGAGGAGCAGGGGCTCATCGGTGCCGACACCCGGCGTCGCTGGGTGGTCGACCCGGTGGACGGCACCAAGAACTTCGTGCGCGGGGTGCCGGTATGGGGGACGCTGCTCGCCCTCGAGGTCGACGGCGAGGTCACCGTCGGGGTGGCGAGCGCCCCCGCGATGGGCCGGCGCTGGTGGGCGGCCCGCGGCCGGGGCGCCCACACCCGCACGGCGGTCGGCGAGACCCGCTCCCTTGCCGTGTCCGCGGTGGCGGACCTGGCCGACGCCTACCTGTCCTTCGCCTCGATCGAGAGCTGGTCGGCCGCCGGGCGGCTGGCGCCCTTCCTGGACCTGGTCGACGCGGTGTGGCGGACCCGCGCCTACGGCGACTTCTGGTCCCACATGATGGTCGCCGAGGGCGCTGTCGACCTCGCCTGCGAGCCCGATGTCTCCCTCTGGGACATGGCCGCCCTCCAGGTGATCGTCGAGGAGGCCGGTGGCACCTTCACCGACCTGTCCGGACGCCGTGGGCCCGGCGGCGGCTCGATCCTGACGACCAACGGCCGCCTGCACAGCCGGGCGTTGGGCATTCTCGACCAGCCCGCCCGGCCCACCGTCCGGTGACCCGTCCCGCCGGGGCCGTGATCGGGTTCGCCCACCGGGGCGCGCCGGGCCGCTTCCGGCGGGAGAACACCCTGGCGGCGTTCAGCCGGGCGCTGGCCGGCGGCGCGGGCGGGCTGGAGTCGGACGTGTGGCTCACCGCCGACGGCGTCCCGGTGCTCCATCACGACGGCGTGCTCGGCCCCCCGGGCCGCCGCCGCCGGATCGGCGACCTGCCGGCGGCCCGGTTACCGGCCTGGCTGCCCGCTCTGGCCGACCTCTACGCCACCTGCGGCAGCGACTTCGAGCTCAGCCTGGACCTGAAGGATCCCCCGTCGGCCATCGGACGGGCCGCCGTGGCCGTCGCCGCGGTGGCCCGGGCCGCGGGCACGGCGGAACGGCTGTGGCTGTGCGGCAGCCTGCCGGCGATCCGTCACTGGCGGTCGCTCGACGAGCTTGCCGGGCCGGGGCCGGTACGGCTGGTCAACTCCGCGTCCGCACGGGAGGCCGGCTTCCGCGGTCGCGGCGGCGGTCGCGGTGCCCTCCCGGACAGCCGGCCGGACGACCGGCTGGACGCGTACGTGCGTGAGGCCGCGGCGGCTGGTGCCACGGTGCTGAACCTGCGGGCCAACGAGTGGACCGCGTCGATGGTGCCGGTGGTACGCGCCGGCGGGCTGCTCGCCTTCGGCTGGCACGCGCAGACGTCCGGGACGCTGAACCGGCTGGTGGGATTCGGCCTGGACGGCGTCTACTCGGACCACCTCGGCCGGCTTGTTCGCGCCACGGGCAGCGGTACGGCAAGCACGGACGCGGACAACGTCGACGTCGACGTCGACGTCAGGCGGTCGGATGAGGACGATCAATCATCCTCGCTGGTGGAATGACCGGCGCAAATCACCGGGCCCGCACATTAGGGGCGGACCACGGATGCCGACGCAATCCAGCAGGTCAAAAGCGACGTGGCCGTGCTTTTTACACGCTGCCGGAAGGCCTCGCCCCCTGGGTCGCTGCCAGGCTCCGCAGGGTGACGGCCTGGGACGTCGGTACGGCGCTCGGCGCTTCCCCACTCCGCCGGCTCGGCGCACCCCGCCGGAGCCTGCCGCTATAGGCGTCGCGGAGCGTGCTTATTTCGCGGCCGAAGCGGATGGTGACCGGCCGGCTCACTCCTCGGCGGCGACTTCGGCGACTTTCAACATCTGCGGCGGAAATCCTGTGCGTTCCGCTACATGCTCGACAGAGTAGCCCTGCCGTACCAGGTCACGGGCCTGCTCGAGGGTCCAGCCGCGACCGGGGTCCACCCGGCGGACGACGACCTCACTTGCTTGGCGACGCTCTTCTGGCCAGCTCAGACGTGCACGACGTGCCAACGGTCGACCTCCGATATATCTCTGACTTCCAGTTACTACGACAAGGATAGGCCATATTGGCATGACCGCGCTCGACGAACTCCACGATAGCGGGCGCCAACGACCCAATACGACACCGGGTTGGAACATAGAAGTGGCATCTGTCTCGACGATCTGACGATCTGACGATCTGACGTGATGGCCGGCGGCGGCGTCGAGGCAGGCCATCATACCTGGCTGATCACGGACCCTGGACCAACCGGCCCACGGCTGTTCATGCCCGGGAACAGCGCGAGGCTGTCACCAGTATGAACCGTTGCGGGTACGACTCAAACACAACTCCTGACAAGACGATGCCCACGAGTGGCACGCCGACAACCTGAACCGACAACCGCCGCGTGTTCACCGCCGGCCACGGGGCCGTCGACGCATCTTCGTTTCCGGCTCACCTTCTTCGCCGTGGTTCGGTCATCCGGTTCCCGGCCCCAGCCGGCCCCGACCGGCCCC
>NZ_CEVIVD010000066.1:24315-25448 GCF_982290655.1 Protofrankia sp. CiP1_Cm_nod3 | reverse complement strand
GGCCTGGCCCTGTGGCCAGGCAGATCCGCCTCCGTCCGCGTCATCGCCCCGCCGGCGGCGGCCGGGCCGGCCACCGGTGAACCGGCCGTCGACGGTCACTGGCACCCGGCCATGTCCCGGTCACGGATGGGCTGTTGCCCCACCCGTCCCCGCGAGCACAACAGGTCCCGCCACTGCCGGGCGGAGTACGTCGCCGGGCGGGTGGTAGCCAGGAAGTCCTCCAGTACCGCCCGGAAGCGCTCCGGATCGCTGTGATGGGGGAAATGTCCGGCACCCTCAAAGATCTCCAGACGGCTGCCGGGCATCGCCGCGTGCGCGATCCGCGCGTGCTCGACCGGAATCACCGCGTCACGCTCACCCCATATGATCATACATGGCATTCCGGCGGCGAGATAGCAACGGTCCAACATGGTGATTGCCTGGCCGTGACCGTCCACCGAGGCGCGCAGCGTCCGCAGAAATGCCGCCCGGGCGGTACGCATGTGCAGGTTGTCGAACATCCGCATCAGGTCGTCGGCGTCCCGGCCCAGATCGGTGCGCAGCCAGCGCAACGTCCGGGTCACCGCCCAGCCGACCTGGCGCAGCGAGGACGCGGTGGCCAGCGAAAGCACCAGTCCTGATCCGGGAGCGGTCGCCATGGCCCGCAGCACCGGATGCAGATCCGGGCACACCCCGCCGGTCGAGACCAGTACCACCCGCTCGCAACGCTCGGGGAACTGGTAGGCGAACTGCATGGCGATGCCGCCGCCCAGGGAATGGCCGACCACCGTCACCCGGTCGATACCGAGCACCGTCAAAAGGTCACGCATCCCGCACGCGTATCCGCCGATGGAATAGTCCCCGCGCGGCTTGTCGGACTCGCCGTGACCGAGCAGGTCCGGCACAATCACCGTCCGCCCCCGCGCGAGCAGCGGAACAAGGCCACGCCAGCTCTGCGAGTTGTCCCCGATGCCGTGGACGAGCAGCAACGCCGGGCCGCGCCCCGCCCGTATATAGGCCCTTCGATATCCGTGCACCATCACGTATCGGGTGGCATAACGCGACGGAACCGGCGACCGGACGGCTCGCGCCGCATCCGCGCCGTCCACCGCCCTGGCACTGTCCACCGCCCTGGCCAGGCCGTCCCGGCCGTC